>DASPJQ010000039.1:0-1331 GCA_035628535.1 Flavobacteriales bacterium
AGGTGAGTGTAGCACATGTGATGTCTTTCAATGAGCCCTCTCTTATGCTGGTAAGATTCCGCAACATGTCAAGCGTCCACCTCCGCATTGTAAAACTCACTACCAAAGAAGCGCACAGTTTTGGCAGGTACATGAGCTATGAAGATTTGAAAAAATTTAAGCACGTTTTCCAACGCAAACCCGTTGTGTCCTGGAAAAGTCCGCTGCCTTCCGATGAAGGAGATTTTCAGATGCACAGCGTGGAAATTAAAATTCCTGCGCTTGATTATGGCAATTATGTGTTGCTTGCTGCTGATAATGCAGATTTCAGCATTAATAATACGATGCTTACGCAACGTTCGCTGCGCATTTCTGATCTTGGTTATACACACCGGGAGACAAAAAATAACAATCAGGAATTTACTGTTTACAACCGCAGGTCGGGCAAACCGCAGGCAGGTGTAATTGCAGAAATTTATAAAAATGAATACAATTCCTCCAAACATGGTAATGTACAGGTAAAAACAGCAACATATACCACCGATAGCAATGGGCGATTTATGCATTCTGCCCCCCGTGAACGTGGATATTATTTTTTTATCAGGCTTATACAAGGTAAAGATATATTGTGCGAAAACTCAAGTTTTGACTCCTACCCGTATAATGAATCCGGAAAAAAGGAGAAAAGGAATGTTTACTTTTTCACCGACCGTTCAATTTACCGCCCCGGGCAAACCATTTACTTTAAAGGCGTAATGCTGGGAGAGAAAGATAAAGTACAACGCATCCTGCCCGGTGAAAAAACAACAGTTTATTTTAATGATTGGAATTACCAGGAAATTGCCAAAATAGAAGTCGTCACCAATGAATACGGAACTTTCAGCGGTACATTTACCGCTCCGCAGCGTGCATTAGATGGTGTGATGATCATCACGACAAGCTATGAAGACGGGTGGGGCGGGGGCAGAAAAATGATCCGCGTAGAGGAGTACAAACGTCCTAAATTTGAAGTAACTTATGAAAATGTGCAGGGCAGTTTCCGCCCTGGCGATCCAATCAAAGTAAAAGGCATTGCCAAGAGCTATTCAGGGGCAAATATTGACAATGCACAGGTGAGGTATCGCGTGGAGCGCAGGGTTCGCATTCCCTACTGGATGTATTATTGGTACGATTCTAAACCTTCCACTTTTGCTGTAACAATTTTGCAGGGCAGCACCAAAACCGATACAAACGGCAATTTTGAGGTGGAGTTTACCGCTGTGCCTGACCACACAGTGAGTAAAGAAGCAGATCCGATCTTTACCTACACACTAATTGCCGATGTAACCGATATCAACGGGGAAACACGTTCG
>DASPJQ010000040.1:0-6641 GCA_035628535.1 Flavobacteriales bacterium
CAAAGCATGGGTGAGCGTAAATCCGGCATCATGCCAGTGAACCGATTTCATGAATTCTATTTCAACGGTGTCTTCTTCCATCCCGTCTTCATTTTGCTCTTCCTGGATCTCAACAAAAACCATTTTTGGATTGAAATCAAAAAAAGTACAGGAAATAAATGAGAGGCTGAACATATTCAGCCATATCCATAACATTATGTTAAAGTGGGTTCTCATTATTGGTGAGCAAATATAGCCAAAACATTGAAGAAACTAAGACTCTTATCATTTTTTTACAATTCTTTAAAACTCTATACGGTACTGGGCCACAGGCAAAAACCCGGTTTGAAAGGTTGAGTAGTAGGTCCCGGTTTTGGGATCAAACTGGCGTGTAAACACGTTTTGCTGGTTGGTGATGTTGCGCAAATCAACACTCCACTGCTGGGTGGTTTTTTTGCCGTTTCGCTTGAAACCAATTTTAAAATCAACCCTGAAATAAGCAGGATATTGTAACGAATAGGCTTTTGAATCGTCCAGCACCACTTCACCAATCAATTTACTGATGGCCTCATTGGCCGGGGTGTACCATTGACCACCGTTTACTGTACCGCGAACGTCAAACGTCAAAATGTTTTTCATGCTGCGTTTTCCATCAGTATCTTTTTTGCCAAGGGCAATTTCTTTTCCACCCAACACATTGATCAGATAGTTCCCGTTAAAAGCCGTGTTGCGTTCAACGCCATCGCTGCCTTTGTATTTTGAATCGTAGAGTGAAACGGTCAGCAGGTAGTAATAACCTTTTGAAAAGAATTTTTCAAGTGTAAGTTCGGCACCCATGTTGGTACCTGTGCCGCTGTTTTGCAACGAATCAGGAAAACCTATGCCGAAATTGGCTCCCTGGTTAAGGATGGAGTAGGAGTTTTTTTGCACATCAACCGGTACATTGTACAACATTTGGTAATAAACTTCGGTTTTAAGCCGCACTTTTTCGCCCAGCACTTTATCATATCCCAAAACAAAATGATGCGCTTTTCCAAAATCAAGGTTGGTATTTACCCTGGCGTAGCTCCCATCGGCCAATTGCAATTGCTCAAAATACACATTGGAAGGTGCAACCTGGCTGTGCAGGCCGTATCCGAGGCTAACAGCATTATTGTTTCCAAACGAATATTTAATGCCCGTACGCGGCTCAACACTCAGTTTTTCATTGATGGTATAATACATTGTGTGCACACCCAGGTTTACAGTAAATTTATTTGTAGGGCGCCATTGCCACTGGGTATACGGTTGAAGCAGGTAAGCACTGCCATTGAAATCAGAAAGCGTTATGAATTTGTCCCAGGTACTTTTGTAGAGACTGTCAGATAAACGGAAATACTGTTGATCAATATAGGCGCCTACGCGAAGCAGGTGCTTTGCCGAGAATTTTTTATTATACAATAGAATCAGCGAGTATTTTGCGCGCACCGAATTGTTGCGGTAAAGCGGCCGTGCAACCAGGTCAACATACGAAATGGAGTCGTTCACAATGTGGGTGAATTGTCCTGTGGCGCCCAATGTTACCCTGAAGAACGAAGTTGAATTGATGAGCAAATTATGCGAAATTCCAACCATGCCTACCTTTGAATTAAAATAAAGGTTTTCGCCCTGCTGTGCGTACAGGTTATTGCTGGTATCAATGTCTTTACTTAATAATTCAACCTTGCTTATTCCACCCAACCCAAATACACTTAGCGAGCCTTTTTTATGCGGGAAATTCATTTTAAAATTCAGGTCCTGGTATTTGGGAATGGCGGTTGAACCGAATTCAATGCCCAATAATTTAAAAATTTCAAGGGTTGAATAGCGATAGCTGAACAAATATGAAGCTTTGCTTTTTTTGCTGATCGGGCCTTCGCCCAAAATTTCGGCACCGTTAAAACCGAATTGTCCCACAAACTCATGTTTTTCATTGTTGCCATTGCGCATTTTCAAATCAAATACTGCGCTGGTTGCATTGCCGTATTCGGCCGCAAAAGCGCTGGTCATAAAATCGCTGTTGGCCATTAAATTATTATTGAGCATGCTTATGGGGCCACCCGTTGTACCGGCAATGGCAAAATGGTTGGGGTTGGGAATGTCAACGCCTTCCAGGCGGTACAAAACACCGATAGGCGAATTTCCGCGCACAATAATATCGTTGCGCGAATCGTCACTACCGCCAACACCTGCAAACGACTGGGCCATGCGTGCAACATCGTTTATGTTACCGGCATACCGCGCGCTCTCTTCAAATGAAAATTGCCTTGCGCTTACGGTTGACATTTCGTTGAGTGGGTTTTGTTTTCCTTTTTCGGTAGTAATAACCACTTCTTCGGTCATTGTTACCGTTTCTTCAAGGCTAATGTTCAGCACAAGTTCTTTGGCCGAAGTGAGCATAAGGTTGTTGACCGATGCGGGGTTATACATTGGCGCTGCTACAACAATGTTGTGACGGCCAACAGGAATGTTTTCAAACCTGAAATCACCATTTTCATTGGTCGTAGCAATTTTTGCCGGGTTGATTGACAATAATTTTATGCCCGCCCCGGGTATGGGCGCCCCGGTTGCTTTTTCGGTAATGGTACCGCGAATGGTTTGCACAGGTTCTTGTGCAATAACAGTAAAGCTGAGTAGGTTAATGAAGACAGATAAATAATACTTCATAATTAATTATATTTTTATTTAAGATTTTTTATTTAAGATTTTTTATTTAAGAAGTAAGATTAAGCCCGTTTGCATACTCATCTCACTTCTGGCTCCATAAATCAAACTTTTTTATGTGTTTGTATAATGGTATTTAGTTTACTTTTTACCAAAATTTTTAAGTGCCGACTCCATAAAATCAAAATAATAATCCAAAAAGGCAGCTTGTTTCAGGCCAAAATCGGCTTCCAGGTGCTCACCAAGCGTATGCATGAGCTGATGAACGCCAGTTGTTACACCCCATAACATGAATGAAGTGATAAACGGGTCAACTTTTTTACTGATGCTCCTGTCATCAATGCCTTTTGTAATTACACTGTGTAAAAAAGCCATGAGTTGCTGCGAATGCATGTGGCAACCCATAATATGCGGGGTTTCAAGGTGCGAATTGGGTTGGATGGGTTGCACGCGGTAAAAATTCAGCAGTTTGTATTTGAGCGGATTTTTTTTGCAGAAATCCACGTAGGCCTTCCCGAGGGCGCGTATCTGGTCAAGCCCTTTTTTATGTTTGGCCGCAGTTTTTTGGAACAGGGCGTGCAATTCTACAATGGCCCCTGTGCCCAGGGCCAGGATAATGTCATCTTTATTGGTGAAATACAAATAGAGTGTTCCTTTACCCAGTTCAGCTTCGGCCGCCACGTCATTTACGGTAGCGGTTTCAAAACCCTTGACGGTAAATACCTGTTCAGCGGCTTTGAGGATGAGTTCCAGGCGTTGCTGCTTTTCTTTTTCTTTTCGTTCTTTGACTCCCATATATAAACTGACCAACGGTCATTTTTAGGACAAAGGTATTGTGTTTTTGATACGTGCAACAATCCGGCAAAAATTTTTAATTTAGTGACTCATTTTAAGGCTATGAGCGAAAAAATTGAGTCGGACAAGGCCCCTGAACCTGTTGGTTTGTACCCACATGCGCGTAAAGTAGGCAACCTTTTGTTCCTTTCGGGGGTTGGTCCGCGCGAACGCGGCACTAAAAAAATACCAGGCGTTGAACTGGACCCTCTGGGAAACGTTGTTTCCTACGACATAGCTGAACAATGCCACAGTGTGTTCCGCAATGTGCGCTATATTTTGGAAGATGCAGGCAGCAGTTGGGACAAAATTGTGGATGTCACCGTTTTTTTGACCAACATGAAAGATGATTTTCGCATTTACAATAAATTATGGGCTGAATATTTTAAGGAAAATCCACCCTGCCGCACAACGCTTGAAATAAACTGCCTTCCTACGCCAATAGCCATTGAGCTGAAAGTTATCGCAACAATTTAATATTACAATTGCTGGTATTCCCATTTTGGGTTGCCCTTTACGC
This sequence comes from Flavobacteriales bacterium, assembly GCA_035628535.1. GTDB lineage: Bacteria > Bacteroidota > Bacteroidia > Flavobacteriales_D > UBA2798 > DASPJQ01. The sequence continues at coordinate 4,016 of DASPJQ010000040.1, forward strand.
CCGAGGTATTGTAAAAATCGGTAAAATGCAATTTATAAAAATGCCCTTCGGCATCCTGTATGATATAATTCATTGATGGGTTAACTGTATAAACACCCGATGAAAACTCTTTCCAGTTGTACCCAATGGAATTTATGCTATTTGACAAAATAGTTGACATGGCTACATTGTAGTCAATGTCATTGAATGCAAAACCGGTTTTTAATAGGGCCTTTGTATGGTAACGGTTGAGCAGGCAACCGGTTACCAGGTAAGGCTGAAACGGTTCGTGAAAAATATGCAGGTATTGGGTGAAGCATAAGTCCCAGGTATGTTTTGGCGGTTCAATGCTCACCACGCTGCCGGCACCACTGAATGAAAGGAACTGTAAATTAAACGTACTGTCCTTATAAACCGTAAAACTTGTGTCGTTCGTGCCTTCCAGGGTAGCAAAGCGCAGGTTGTATTTTTCAGCGTCAACTGATTCAAATATTATTTTACGGAAACCCTGGTGAATGCCGGTTTCATTGTAACCGCGGTCAATGATGTAAACATGCCCTGTTCCCTGCCAGTTGCCAACAGCCGTTGAATCATAGTTGCCCGATGGCTCGTCCCAGCGTTTGCCGGCAGCAAGACCGGTGGTGTCGGTAACGGATGCAAAATTTACGTTGTACGTATTCCATGCATACATGGCTTTGGCCGAATTCAGCACCACGTGAAACCCCCCGGCCGATGATTCAAATCCAAGGTCCCATTGCGTTTTTGAATTTTGACCCACAACGGTGTTTGTTTCAAGGTCGTAATAAATCTGCCATTTATAACTGGCGTCCATGTTTACGGTATTGGTTATGACCGAACCGGCATCATGCGGGGCAACGGGTAATTCGGCTTTTTTGCAGGATGTGAAACAAATTGCAAGGTAAAATATCAGAAACCATCTCAAAAATGCTTTTTTAGCTTTGAGGATTTCACAGTGAAAACCAATCCTCATAAAAGAGGGCGCAGAGGCTGATGGTACTTTTGAGATAGGCTCTGGTATAAAAAACATTTTCATATTACCTGGTTATGTTCAAATCAAGTTTTATAAAATAAATGCGGCCCATACCAATGGGCGTAATTAGGTCACCTCCCGCATGCGTCCCGCCTGCAGTTGTTCCAGCCACGTTGGTAACGTTAAACAGGTTCTTGGCACCTGCTGTCATTTTAACGAACTCCCCGAAAAAAGATTTCATAACTGAAAAATCGGCCATGCTGTATGCCCCCGTTTTCATTTGGCTGACATTGCCGTTTTCATCGCTGGCAAACAAAGGCAAAATACCGGTATATTTATAAAACAATGAAAAGGTACACCTTGCTTTTACAAGCCTGTATTGTAAATTAAATTTGGTTTCGGGTGAATAAACAAAAACCGGTGTTGCGGTTGTTTCGGATAACTGGTTGTACTGCCCTATATATGAAAAACCGGTTGAAGCCTGGAATTGCTTCCTGTTGAATGAAATGGTTGTGTTTACGGCCGTTGATTTGTATAAATCAAGGTTAAAATAGGAATAGCTGTTACCGCTTCCAAGCGAAAGTGTAATCAGGTTTTCAATATGGTTATAGAACCCGCCCAGTTCAAAAGCATATTCCGTTTTTTTTCTTCTGTGCCTGAAAGTATAGTGCAGGGTAAAATTATGGGAATGCTCAGCCTCCAGTTCCTGGTTGCCGGTTATGTTATGGTTAACGTCCACAAAATAAAAATAAAGTTCCTTGAGTGATGGCGACCTGAACCCGCGGGCATATGAAGCACGTAAAGTATGTCCCCCGTGTACGGTGTATTTTATATTAAATGATGGAACAAGTGGCGCACTATAGGCGGTATTGTATATGACACGAAGTGCAGGTTTGAATACCACTTTTTCAGAAGGCCGGTATTCAACCGATGCGAAAACGGCATAATCGCCAATGGACTGTTTTTGATTTTTAATGCGCAAACCAGTTCCGGTTTCATAACCCAGGTCAAAGCCGGTTTCATAATTCAGCATAGAAGAATCGTTGGCTGACGAAATGCTGAAACGTGTCGTGATGTTATTGAACCGTGACGTATCCTGGTCACCCTGGTTTTCGGTCAGGTTTTGTTCAAGCGTGGCAAGGTCTTTAAAATAGGTGTTTTTTATACGGGTATAATTATTCAGCCCCGATACGAGATTAACATAATGTTTCTTTCCGGCCTTTCCGTAAAGCCTGAACGAATTGTTAAAACGTTTGGTTTTGTAATAATCGTCAAAGGCCGTTTCCTGGTAGGGTGCGCGCGGAAATCCGCGGTTCATGATTTCCTCAAAAAAATAATCGCTTGTAAAAGAAGCCTGAAGCTGTTTAATGTTTCTTGACAACACAATTGTTCCCATAAACTGTTCTTTCGGTTTCCAATCCATGTAACGCATGCTGTCAGCAACCCTGCTGCGTTCAACGGTAAAAGGTTTGTCGGAATTGCGCCAGCCGTCAAAATAATACCTTGCCCCCGAAAGCAAAATGCCCGTTTTTTTTATAGTAAATCCGACCTGCCCCGAAAAATTATATTGGCCTGCACTTTCATAATAGCTGGTTGATGATGCGGAAAAACCATTTGTTCTTTTTTTCATAATTATGTTAATGGTGCCGGCAAGGG
>DASPJQ010000041.1:0-2267 GCA_035628535.1 Flavobacteriales bacterium
AAATATATTCCATCAGTCACCGGAAAATCATTGATCACGGGCGTATACGCTGAATGGTACGAAGGCGTAATTTTATATATTTGATAACTTATTTTCACCAATGATCCGACAATTGCTCATACTGGCAGCTTTTTTTTATACAGTAAGTTTACAGGCGCAAAAAATAAAGTCCATTACTGCATTTACCAGCTATCGCGAATCAAAAGACACCAGTTTCCGCAAAACACAGGAATGGTTGTTTGATGAGCAGGGACATTTGCTTCAATTCAACGATTTTGAAAATAAGCGGTTTCAATTTGCAAAATACGATGAAAAAGGTAAAAAGCTGAAAGATGGATATGAAGTTGGTGATTACTCATCTAAGTGCTTGTACAGTTATACTGCTCATGGCGTTAAAAAACAATGCATTGAGAAACCGGCAAACGCGTACCGTATTTTAACGGATTCACTGGATGAAGACGGGAAATTACTCACACAGCAATCGGAAATATTTATGTTTAAAGATGATGGCAAAAAGTCGGAAAAAAGCGGATCAACGCATTCATTTACCTATGATGCTGATGGCAGGCTGGTTTGCATTAATGATGTTGGCCTGAAAAGCCAGGTTGTGAATCGGGACAAACGAACCTATGATAAAAACGGGAATTTGGTACTATGGATTAATGGCATGGAAAATACCCATTATCCTGATACCGTAAAGCAAACATGGGGCGGGTATAAAAATCTTTTGACCATGACTGTAAAAAAATACGATATAGAGCTTGGCCAGTATTATATGTATAAGGACTTAACGATTGCATATACCGGCAAGGTCCAAAAAAACCTGTTGAACGATACGCTTTTAAAGGACCAGTTCAGGAACCAATTATACATAACAGCATTTAACACAGCAGCCATGCCTGCGATTGTTCACTTAAAGAATTACCAACCCGGAAAAAAAACGGCTGAAACAGATGTAACGCATACCATTAAGTATGACGCTTCGGGTAGATTGGAGTCTGTTGTTGGGCATTGGGTTTCTGGCGATGGCACTGAATCAAAATCAGAAACCCTGGTGGAATACGGTAACGGGGATGGCGCTATTGTAAAATTGATCGGTTACAATTACATGGGATCGCGCGTTATTGGCAATGTGTATATTTATAAAGGAGATTTATTGCAGCGGCATGTAGGTAATACTGAACATGGTTTCCCTTTTTCGATCAAAAAATATCAATACAGTTTTTTTGAATAGCGGTTGTATGAAATAATAAGAATTAGCGCTTAAATTCCGGGCTGTCTTCTTTTTTTGCATCAAGTCCATCCACCTGAGTGTTGCTGCAAAGGTTTAAATCTATTTAACCAATCATAAAAATTTACATAAGGATAAATAACTATATTTGCACCCAATATCGCGGGGTGGAGCAGATGGTAGCTCGTTGGGCTCATAACCCAAAGGTCGTAGGTTCGAGTCCTGCCCCCGCTACCATACAGGACTGGTTGTTAAATTTTAACACCAGTCCTTTTTTATTTCTGGCTAATTCATTGGTTTTCCTGACGATTAGCTCAATAGCCGGATTTAATTTCGTGGTTCGAACTTCATTTTTCTGAAAAGTGATTTTTTCTAAGAATATCGAACCAATTAACTTTTGTTTTGCTTCAACATCCGCAGAATCATAGAATTTACCAATATTTCTAATCATAGAAAATCCACCCTGTATATATTTCTCATATTCTGGTTCTTCCTGACTGTTTGCATCCAATTCCCTGGTTAATTTATCAATAAGAGGTTGATTTTCACGTTTTATTTGTGCAAAATCGCCAGCATCAAAAATTTTATCTGCCAATAGTTTTCTGGCTTCCTGTACCCTTTCCTGGAGCTTTTCAATTTCCTGAACCAGCTTCTTTTTTGTCTGTTCGCGGTTTTGGGAATTGCTTTTTAATGTCTCTGTTAATATCTTTTCATAATAATCAATTACCCCCTGATCGGCTATTATTTCATTCAACGCTTTTATAAAATATTCATTTACCACTTTAGCTTTAATTCTTTCTCCGCATTTAGCCTTGCAGTGATAATAAAAATAACTACCACCATTGCCTCTTGATGCACTACCGGTCAGATTATTTCCGCAACGGGGACATAGTAAAAAACCACGTAAAGGCAATTCGTCTTTTTTTGTTATTTGGGACACCTGAATCCTTCTTTTACCATCAAGCACGTCCTGCACTTTGTAAAACAACGCCTGTGTAATTATAGGTTCATGTAATCCCTGAGCAAGCGATGCAGG
>DASPJQ010000042.1:0-3336 GCA_035628535.1 Flavobacteriales bacterium
ACTTTTCCAAATCATTTGCCAAAAACAAGAAAGTAATGCAAATTATCCTGGATCCATTCCTTGAAACAGCCGACATCAATACCGACAATAATGCATGGAAGTATGACGGAAAAATGAAAACGTATCCGTTGTATAAGGCTACTGACAGCGGTGGCAGACGGAGAAGGAGATAAACAAACAATGGATAGATTCCTTTTGACAAGCCGCTTCCTACCTCCAATCAAATCCACGCCAAAAAAGTCCATCCAAAACTAGCCTTTGTCTTTAATAAAATGAACACCATGCGCCCGGTTATTTTTTTCCACCACCTGCGGATGCTTAAAATTAATTAACCATCGTTAATCCAGCCACCGGTTGAACAGTTTTTACACAATTTTATACTTCGCACCATTCCAAGGTACCCCTAAACAAACTTCTTGAGGATTCGTGTTGTAAAAATGCAGCGAAAAATTTAATTGAAACTAATGAAAGGCCGGTACCGGCTTTTTTTTATTTCACAAATAAAAACATAATAAAGCCTAAAGAAGGATTAGCATTTCCCTGTCATGGATCATGCATGAAACAAAACACACAAATAACCTGAACAATGTTTCAAAATAATCATTCCCTTTTTCGGAAAGTTTAACAGACAAATGCTCTTTTTCCATTACACAACCCGGTCAATGCGTTATCATGCCAAACATGGTGATTCTACAAGAAATAATATTGCAAAAAATCATATTCTTTTTAAAAAGCTTATAACTTATCGTTATCCTCAGCCGTACATTCATTAAGATGGATGTGAACCCTATTCATATTTTTTTAGCCGGTCAGGACCCACAGGAACGCACGTTTCTTGACCATGGTTTAGCGGAAGCAGGGATACAGGCCAAGTTGAAATATTTTGAAACGGGTGCAGGCTTGCTGAAAGGCCTTGAAACAACCGTTCAAAAACCCGAAGTTATTTTTCTTGATATGGATACCTTAAAAATAAGGGGTATGGTAGCGTTGAGCGAATTAAGAAAAATGGAAACCTGTAAAAACATACCCATCATTATGTTTTCCACTACTTCCTATCTTGATGACATTAACCTTGCTTTTAACAATGGGGCAAACCTTTTTGTTCCTAAACCTGTTTTTATCCGTGACAAAGCAACCGCCATTGAAACCATATTTTCCATAAACTGGCGCAAAACATTACTTATAAAGGACAGGATATTATTTGTATTGAATGCTGCCACATCCTTCATGAAGCTCAACCGGAAACAACTTACAAGACCGCCAATGCTATAACATAAATGCGAACCAGCCAGGTATTTTCTACGGCATGGTAAAAAAAAGGCCGGGGTGGATATCCCCGGCCCAGTTGATGCTTATCAATGTTTATTTTTTCCTGGCCATCATTTCCATTGTCTTCGTCTCTTTTCCCTTCTTGTCAATCATGTACATTTCCATATACTGCGAACCATCTTCGTTAAACTTGGTGGTCTCTTTAATCTCACAGTCTTTACCGGTCATTGGATCGGTTTGGCTTCCCACCAGGGTCAATGTTTTTGTGGCAGGGTCGTAATCTCCTTCAAGAATCATAATTCCCGAGCCCATGTTATCGATCCAGGTATTGACGAATTTCTTTTTTGAATTGTCATAGGCAATAGTGCTTACGCCTTCAAACGGCATCCCGTTCATACTGCCCTTATTGGTAGATACCAGGTAAAGGCCATTCCACATTTTTGCTTCGCTGGTGGCTTTGTTTTTTGTAGGTGGTGCGGCAGGGTCCATCCACATGGTAACATCGGCATCAAATTTACCGGCCCAGCTTGCCATAAGCTTATGCATTTCACCGGGAGTGGCATAGTCCATCCAGGCCTTCATCATGGCTGCTGAATCAGGCGGAGCGGCCTCCTCCTCTTCTTCCACAGCAGGCTCTTCGGTTTTAGCCTCCTCTTTTGGAGCCTCTTCGGTGGTTTCTTCTTTTTTTTCGCCTCCGCAGGCTATCAAAGCAAGCATCAACGCGCTACAAATAAGTAATTTCTTTTTCATGGGTTTGTTTTTAATGTTTTGAACAAATGTATTGGTTGTATTGAAAACTCTTGGCTATAATTTGTAGTTTTTTTAACTGCTAAAGGGCAAACCGCTTAATTTTAATCACATAATGAATGGAACGCTGATGACGCTGATTATCATGACGACCACTGATTTGATTTTCATGCGACAAAGATGTCGGTAACCTTAAAATCACTTCGCGATTTGATTTTAAATTCATAAAAAATCATGACGATCAGCGTTATAAGTGTTCTAAAAAACAAAGGAGATTTTCGAAATTAGAAATTCGGAATTAAACAAAATGGCCAAAACAAAATCCGCTTATTTCTGCCAATCCTGCGGCCAGGAATCGGCCAAGTGGCTGGGCAAATGCCCCAGTTGCCAGGCCTGGAACAGCTTTGTGGAAGAAATCATTCAAAAAGACAGGGACCAGCCGTATGGCACGGTGAGCACGCAAAGCCGCATTGCCAAACCCAAGCTGGTTCAGGACATTGAGGTGGATACCGAGCAGCGCATGGTGCTGGCCGATGGTGAATTGAACCGCGTATTGGGCGGTGGTATTGTTCCCGGCTCGCTGATTTTATTCGGGGGCGAACCGGGCATTGGCAAATCAACGTTGATGCTCCAACTGGCGGTTTCAACGAATTTAAAAGTACTGTATATATCGGGCGAGGAAAGCGAAAAACAAATACGCATGCGGGGCGAACGCATTGGTTTTGCCAATAAAAACTGTTACATTTTAACCGAGACGTCAACCCAAAACATATTCAAACAGGTTGAGCAGCTGGAACCCGATTTGATGATTATTGACTCCATACAAACGTTGCATACGGGATACATTGAGTCGTCACCGGGCAGCGTTTCACAAATACGCGAATGCACGGCCGAAATCATGCGTTTTGCCAAACAAACGGCAACGCCCGTGTTTTTAATCGGGCATATTACAAAAGACGGAAGCCTGGCGGGGCCAAAGGTATTGGAACACATGGTTGATACTGTGCTGCAGTTTGAGGGTGACCAAAACCACATTTACCGTTTATTGAGAAGTTTGAAAAACCGTTTTGGGAGCACTAACGAGCTGGGCATATACGAAATGAACGGTGAAGGGTTAAGGCAGGTGCCCAACCCGAGCGAGGTTTTGATAAGCCGCAACGAGGAAAATTTAAGCGGAGTGGCTGTGGGCGCAACACTGGAAGGTATACGGCCTTTGCTGGTTGAGGTGCAGGCGTTGGTGAGCACGGCCGCGTACGGAACACCGCAACGCTCGGCCACGGGTTTTGATACCAAACGGTTGAACATGTTACTGGCAGTACT
>DASPJQ010000043.1:0-6030 GCA_035628535.1 Flavobacteriales bacterium
AATATGAAAAAATAAAGGCTGAACTGGACGTAGCCAGCCAGTTAAACAACATCGGTTACGTATACGTGCAAAAGGGCGAGGTAAAAAAGGCTATTGCCTATTGGAATAAGTGCCTGGTGATTTATAACCGGTGTAAGGACGAGATGGAAGCCGAGGCGATTTACAATAACCTTGGTTACCTGTATTTCAAACAAGGTGACCGCAAAAAAGCGTTTGATTATTTTGAAAAATGCCTTGATATGCGCAGGAAGTCGGACAACCAGCTTGAATATGCCAAAGCGTTGCACAACGTGGGTGTGGCCCGCGACATGGGTGGCGATTCGGTAACGGCTCTGAAATATTTGATGGAAAGCATTGAAATTAAAAAGAAGTACAATGACAAAATAGGAATGGCCAACAGCCTGAACGAAGTGGCGTATATGTATAAACGGGACCGCAAATACAAACGTGCGCATAAGGTGTACGATATGGCCCTGAAATTAATGCAGGAAGCCGATTTCCAGACCGGAATCTGCACGGTGCTTGGCAGTATAGGTCACCTTTATTCACTGCAAAAAAACTGGTCTAAAGCCATTGAGTACGATGAAAAGTCGGCAGCCCTGGCCAAAAAAATAGGCCAGGCTGAATCGTATAAAATGGCTGTTGAACAGTTGTGGCAGTTTTACCTTGCGCAGGGTAATTATAAAAAAGCGTTTGAAAACTACCGCGAATTTATTGTTATGCGTGACAGCATTGTGAACGACCAGAACAAAAAGGTGCTGGTTGAGCAGGAAGTTTCATTCAAGTATGAAAAAAAAGCGCTGGCTGACAGCTTGCGCAACGTACAGAAACAAAAAATCAAGGATGCTAAAAACCAGGCTGACCTTTCACGGCAACGCATGCAGAATGTTGCACTTTTTATCGGGTTGATCTTTGTGGCAATTGTTTCCCTTGTTTCATTCAGGGCTTATAACCTTAAGAAAAAATCGAATAAGGAAATATCACTTCAAAAAAGCATAATTGAGTCAAAGAACCATGAAATAATGGACAGTATTGCCTATGCAAAACGGTTACAGGACGCTATTTTACCTTCTGACGAAATGCTTGCACGCAATTTCAAATCGTTTTTTGTTTTGTATAAGCCAAAAGACATTGTAGCGGGCGATTTTTACTGGATTGAAGAAACAATTGAAAGCGTTATTGTGGCGGTGGCCGACTGTACAGGTCATGGGGTGCCCGGTGCCATGTTGAGCGTTGTGGGTGCAAATGCCCTTAACCGCTGTGTAAAGGAATTTGGCCTGAAAAAACCCAACGAAATACTGGACAAATTATCGCAATTGGTTGAAGAAACATTCACCAATTCAAAAAAGGTGCATGGAACCGGGATCAATGACGGCATGGACATTTCACTTATTGCCGTTGATAAAAATTCGGGTACGTTATGGTGGAGCGGGGCCAATAATCCGTTGCTGGTTGTGCGGAACAATGCGTGCATTGAATTTAGTCCCGACAAACAACCCATTGGAAAATTTGTGAACCGTAAACCATTTACGCTGCATGAAATAGTTTTGCAAAAAAATGATTCGGTTTGGTTGTTTACCGATGGTTTTATTGACCAGTTTGGCGGAAAAGAGAAAGCGGGCGGAAAAAAATTCAAGTACGCTAATTTTAAAAAACTGGTCCAGGCCAATGCCACCCTTGAAACAGCCAAAGAAAACCTGGAGCATGTAATAACCCAATGGCAGGGTGAGCTGGAACAGACGGATGATATTTGTGTGATGGGGTTGATAATGAATTAGAACCCCAATAGAAAACCGCTTTAAACCACCGATGTTTTAGAAATATTTGCTATCTTTAATCCTTACACATTTAAGTATGAAGGTATTAAAACAAGTATCCATTTTAATCGTTACCTGTTCTGTATTGGTGCAGTGCTCCAAGGAGAAAAAAGTGGAACGTTCGTTGTATAAAAAAGAGGGGACCTGGAGCATTACCAGTGTAAGCTGGCAAAAAGTTTTGCAGGATACTTCAGGCCAATCTGTTTCGCAAGGTACTACTGCCAATGCCGGAACATTTATGTTTGACAAAGACGGGAGCGGAAGTTATAATTTTACCGTTGACGGAACGATCTACAATGAAACATTTGCATGGTCAGTAAACAATACCACTGTGTCAATAACCAAAGTAAGTCAAAACGTTGACTTTACCGGAGGGGGTAGCATTGAGCAAATAGCCATTTCTTTTTCGGGAGATCAAAAAGACAAAAAGAATTTTGAAATACAAGGCAGCGATTCACGGCAATATGCTTCGGGGTCAATCAGCCAAAAAGTATTTACAGGAACGTTTTCGCTCACAAAGCAGTAATTAAAACAGTAGTGCAACAATCGGGACAAAGCTGTTTCCGGGTTATACACTAATTTTTTTTAAAAGCATGAATAAAAAAGGCCGGTATCTTCTCCGGCCTTTTTGTGTTGGTATATTTTCTAACTAAATATAAAACACACCAATGTTTGCATAACAATTGGCAATACCCGACTGGTTGTTCAGTTTTTGATACAATGAAACGGCTTTATTTAAATTGGCAATAGCCAGGCTGTTTTTACCGGTATTCATATAAATTACACCCCTGATGTTATATGCATCGGCCAATCCTAACGTGTGGTTTATTTTTTTTGCGAGTTGAACAACCTTTTTGTTATAGTCAAGCGATTTTTTAAAATCAACAAAATAATACTGTTTACTTAAAGCGTTCAGTGCATCAATTTTGATTTTGTCATTTGTAGCTGAATTGACCAAAACAGTCAGGCTGTCAGTTTTAGTTTGTTGTGTAAAGCCGCTGCCGGCTGATAAAAGCAACAGCGCAATAATGCCTAAGAGACGGTTTAAAGGGTTTGGCATATCAACAAGCTAAACAAATATACGAATTCTCTTCAAGATAGTCGTTGAATTAAAAAATACAACGGGAAGATGAAGCATGTGAGGGCGTGAGGTGATAAAAGCCACTGCCGGTGAGGCAGTGGCTGTAGCTGTAGTTGCTTATTGCTGTATTAAAATTACTTCTGTATGACTACTTTTTGTGTTCCAATAAGCTTATTGTTTTGCTTTACGTTTACAAGGTAAATACCATTGTCAATAGAATTCGTGTTCAGTGTAATGCTATTGGTAGCCATCATGGTTTGGTAAACCACCCTTCCGCTAAGGTCAGTCATAATTATCTCGGTGTTTTCAACATTGATGTTATGCGAAAGCGAAATATGCATCCACTGTGATGAAGGATTAGGATATACCATCAGGACCGAAGGCATGCTTTCGTTTACGATGGCAGTACTTTGATTCATTTCGGCTACACGCGGGTCCAGGTCTTCGACCGGATAAGGCGTGCATTCACGATAAAAGAAGCAGAGTATATTCTGTGCCTGGTACTGTGCGGTTCCTTTTCCATTTAATGCAATATCCCGTAGAAACTCCAATTCCTCTTCCTTAAGTTGAGCGATAGACCCCGTTTTTTTAACAACGGGAATCAACCATTCCTTAAGTTTAATAAAAGAAGACACTTCTTCACGGATTTCAACCGGGAATGTCGCCAATTTTTCATTCAGGAGCTTTACTTCTTCTGTAGCCCTGGTAAAGTTTTTTTCCTGCAAATAGGAATCAATAATTTCTTCCTGGTATAAATAGCCCTGGTTACGCGTCAGCCAGTAACGCAAGGTGTCTTCATCCACATCAATGGTGTCCTGCTCTTCACCGGTTATAATCCGGCTTGCCGCAAATGAACGGTCGGCATATAACTGTGAAATTTCCGATTCCAGCACCGTCCTGCTGGTGTAAACCGTACTTACAGCGTTGGCAACATCTTCGCGGAAGGGCGCTGGCATAGGATGCGGTTTTTCCGCTAAATAGGTGAGTAATTCCGGTGTTACCCCATCAATGTTGGCAACCAATACGTCTTTCAGCCAGGGGTGTGGAAATTCGGAAGGGTGATGTGCCGAAACGGCAAATAATATTTCAGTTGTAAGGTAGGGCGAATATGATTCCAGCAGTGCTTTAAAATCATGCTTGTTGCCCGGGGTTAAATTAGCATTGGCGGTCAGTATTGCATCGGTTTCAGTTTCGTTGAGTGAATAAGTGGCGTATTCAGCTTCCTTGTCGGCAATCATGGCGTTTAAGTTTTCAAATTCAGATTGCAAGGCTGCTTTATTTGCCGGGGTGAGTTTATGCAAACCTCCGGGATAATCGGTTAACGTAGAAGGGCACGAAGGCAAACTTGATGTTGGGAACATTGAAACGAACGATGTGTTGTAATCATCGGGAGTTTGGCTGGTATAATGCCAGTATGTAACTGGAAAGTGTGAACTGTTACTATAATCCTCATTTGTAAAAACATTACCAGGATCGGCCGAGAAAGTTGTTCCAACTGGTTTCGAAGGGGAACCCGAGGTTTTCTTTACTCCATAGTTTGGACCTTCAACTCCCCATAGCGTTTTTTTAATTTTATGATCAAAGCGATTATTGATGTTTGAATTACAAGGAAATTCAAGTCCGGTCAATCCTTTTGGAACGGTGGTGCTGCTGCGGTTCTTTCCCTGTGTAAAATTGGCATACGTGATTTCGGAGAATGTGTTTTTATAAACCCGTTCGTTTTGTTCCCCGAGGTCGGAACAAACCACGCCCAACGATCCGAACCCGTGTGCTAAAGGGGCTAATGGTGCAATATCAAGAAATTCATTTTCTTCGATGGTAAGCATCTTTGAATTTACTGCATGAATACCGTGCATGGCTGAAGAGGTGGCAAAATGTGCGGGGTTATCGGTAAATTCAAATTTACTTCGTGTGACTACCGAAGACAGCAAGCCAACCATTTGCACGCCATACCCGTTGTCGCGAAATAAACAGCGATCAACATTAATTGTATAATTGTTGAAAGCGTTGCTGGAATAAATACCATAATACAGGTTTTCAAATAAAGTTGGATCCCATTCAGAACCCGGGACGTCAATGGGGCCGCTACAGCCTCCTATTACCGGAGCAGTACAACGGGCCGTAACTTTATACTTGGCATCCAGCGAAGCAATGCCCATGCACTGCTCGTTAAAAGTAAAAGGGTCACGAAAATCAGCAAAAGTGCAGCCGGTAAAAACAATGCCATCCACCAGACACAACGCAACGTGAGGGCGAGGTATCGAGGCCCGGAATTCACTGTTCCATATAAACTCTACATTTGAGAAAAAGGTTTTGTTAGCATAATGGTTTCCATTATAATCGTTGGAATAAAACAAGGCTTCCACATCGGTTTCATTGTTTTTGAAGGTTGAATTATAAGCGCGTACATAACCCCCGGTTGTTGAGAAGCTATTGCGTTTCCAAAGCGCAACGGCATAACGGGCATGTTCAATAACGGCTTGGTTTTTTATGAGCACCTCGCCTTGTTGATTGGTAAACTGACTGAGGCTGGAATTCCCGTGCACTTCAATGCCCTGCCAGAAACCATCATGGGCACAGGTTATTGTTCCGCCATCTACAACAAGTTTCCCGCCCGGCTCAACAATTATTTTCCCTTCACGGGGCATACGTACCGTGCAGGTAATGGTAAGTGTTGCACCCGGTTTAACGACTATATCCTGATACATTTTGATGGTAAAATCCCAGGTTTCATCAGCAGTAATGTTATATGGAAGTGCAGCTGAGTATTCTTCCAATACATATTTGTGCAAATTTTTAGTAAAGGCGAAATTATTATCTATGAGACAAAGATTTCTGTGCATTTTCCCTGCCTGTTTTGGACTTATATATGTACTTTTTTCCGGATTTCCTGACATAAAAGGATGACCGCTTGGAAAAGCATTCAGAAAACAAGAGGCTTTTAAATAACATACGTAACCGGGAGGGGGAGTGCAATTACAGGGCGAGGGTCCGCCCATCATTGCAGGCTCAGGACAGGTTCCATAAACATCATCCAGAAAATCAAAATGCCCTATTTCTATGATGTCACTATTATAGCTATGCATAAGTCCTAACGCGTGCCCAATTTCATGGCAAAAGTGAGATATATTA
>DASPJQ010000044.1:0-1408 GCA_035628535.1 Flavobacteriales bacterium
ATCCTAAATACCCAAACAGCCTTCGAACACCTCTTTCAACGCAGGGATGCAACGGAGTTTCGATTGGACAGCAACCGGACTTCATTAAGTGGTATGGGCGGTACGGTTCGATTTGGCAAAATTGGCGGCAAGGGTGGAAAGCTAGGGCAGGTGTTTAAGTTTGAAACCGGTGTTACGCTTCGTTCACCAGGCTTAGAATTGAATGATATCGGCTTTATGCTAACCGCTAATGAAATCAATCATTTTACCTGGGCGGGGCTGCATTTTCCCCGCGAGTTTTCCGTCTTCCGTAATGCTAGAATTAATTACAACCACTGGCTGCGGTGGGATTACAGTGGTAAATTGATGTACACCCAATTCAACACCAATGTCGGCGGCGCCTTCCGCAACAACTGGCAGGTTGGAACCAGCGTCACGTGGAATCCATACGATGTATCGAATAATGCACTTCGCGGAACGACCGCATTACGCAGGCCATCAGGTGTGGGTGCCGACATTTACATGACCAGCGATACCCGCAAAAAAGTCTACGTGAGCCTTAATGCTTTTAGCTTCTGGGGGTCCAACAACGAAGTAGGCGGTAACAACATTGGTGTATCGCTGTGGTTGCAACCGATCAATGCACTGAGTGTTTCGCTTAGTAGTAATTACGGTTACAACTTTCGTAAGCAGGACCAGTTTGTGCAGAATATAGAATATAATAATAGCATTCGTACCATTGTGGGTGAGGTAAAACAAAAGACGCTGCGTTTTACAGCCCGTGCCAGCTATAATATTACACCCGATCTAACGGTGCAGTATTACGGACAGCCGTTTATTACAAGGCCGGTGTTCAGCAAATTTGCCTATGTGTCTTCGCCATTGGCAAAAAACTATAACGACCGTTTTACACCGTTTACAGCATCGCAGATTCAATTTTTGAATGGCACCTATAGCGTCGACGAAAACCGCGACGGTAACGTAGACTATCGCTTCGGCATGCCTGATTTCAACTTTGTGCAATTCCGCTCTAACCTCATTATGCGTTGGGAGTACAAACGCGGATCAGAGTTTTATCTCGTTTGGTCGCAAAGCCATACGGCTGATGCTTTCTCTGAACTGGAAACGCCGGTTTTTCGCAGCCTTTTCGACAATGCTTTTGGTGATGGTACCCGCAATATCTTTTTGGTAAAGTGGATGTACCGCTTTTTGCGATAGTCACCTTCCTACAACTTTCAGCTATACTGAAGCGGTTTTTTACCCCTTTGTAGCGGCGTAAAGGCCGTTTATCCTGCGCAACACCTGATTGGTTAAAAAGTGGTGCAACCAAAGGCCGGGTTAACCGTTCTTTACGGATATTGCGTCACCAAAAAATACATGCATGAAAAAGTGGTTTCTGCTTTTTTCGGCCGGTTTGCTGGTTAGCTCA
>DASPJQ010000045.1:0-2537 GCA_035628535.1 Flavobacteriales bacterium
GGTGCTCCCTGTAACCATATACGTAAACCCGGCTGTTGGCGTAGTTGGCACTGTTATTACAACCGTATCGGTTCCGGGGCATGACCCACCGGTTGTATATATTGCGTAATAGGTACCTGGAGGAATAGCGGCCGAGGAAAAGAACCCGTCACCGTTACCTGAATCCGAAACGTAGGTTCCTGTCCAGGTTCCGGTAGTATCATCAGCGTCCAAAAACATTCCGAAACTATCGTTGCACAACACACTGTCGGCAGTGGTCACCATCGGATCTCCGGTTGCCAGCACGCATACTGTTTGAATAATTGTGTCGTCATCACCCAAGCCATCGGTAACAATCAACTGCACATCATAACAACCGGCCGTTGGAAAAACATGTGACGGGTTTTCCTGTGTTGATATATTTCCATCGGCAAAATCCCATGCAAACGTATATGGTCCTGTTCCTCCATAAGAAGTATTGGTGAAGTACACCGTATCGCTAAGACACAGTCCGGTAAAATCAAAATCGGCCGTCACAGCCAGTGCCGGACAGGGATCAATGGTATGCGATCCAAAATAAAGCACAGTATTTTGTGGATAAACATCATAGGTAGTATCAGCCGAACCGGTCCAATTGGTATAGCCATTATGAACTGTTGACTTACGCACAAGTGTAAATTCGTTGGTAGCACCAGAACCTACCGCCCAATTGGTAATGGGATCAACACCTACTATGCCAATCACGTCAATAACTGTTGTGCCATTTAACAACTCAAGCGCATCGTTCCCATTAAACGAAACAACAGAAACCCCACCCAGGGTGGTATCAGGGCCTGTAAAAATAGTGGCGCTTGCATGTGCAATGGTAAATGTTTGTCCTGCAGCCAGGGTCCCAGCGGGCACAAATGTAGCGCCTGCGGTACTTGATCCGTTAAAATATATTTTTATTGAATAGGCCGAAAGGTTAATGGGGTTCGAAGTCGGATTGTATAACTCAAGCGCCTTATTGTTGCTTGTGCCCTCAATATATTCTGAAATAAATAATTCAGTGCAAGGTGCGGGGTCCTGGGCCCCGGCAAAAAAACTGCCCAGTGAAAATGCAGCAAGTAAAATTTTTTTCATAATAACCTTAATTAATGTTTTGCATTCGATCAACATGGCAAAAATACGCAATTAAAGATAAGTTCAAAAATGGGCGAAGAATAATAGTCCCCAGTCATCAGAGCTCATGCGTATACAGTATAATTCACATAAACACGCATTTAACACACTCTTACCATAAACGGCAACCACCAAAACCGGCACCAGTATTGCACAACAATTTATTGTACCTGCATCAAACAAGGTTTCAATTCATCAACCTTATTAAATAATTCGAACTGCTGGATACCCTGCTCAAGCCATGCGCCAAACAATTTAGCATTACCGTGGTCCTGGTAGTTGGCTGTACCGTTGAGCACAGTTTCAAAATTGTCAAGCATAAAGTATTGCGGTTGCGAATTGCTTCCGTATTTGGTTTTTTGCAAATCGCTCCACTTTTGGCCGTATGTGCGAATTTCCTTACTGTCAAACTTTGATGTGTACCATTGGTCTTCGGGCAACGGGGTTTTATCATCAACATAAAGCGAAGCCAGCACCAGTGAATCTTTCATAAGCGGCAATACGTTGTCTTCGCCCCAAACCAACTCTTCCATCTGGCGGCAGTTTACACACGCGTATCCGGTAAAGTCAATCAGTAACGGTTTTTTGATTTCACGTGCGTACTCAAGAGCCTCGTCATAATTATGGAATGCGCGTATGTGGTGCGGGCCGTCAACCGTATGCAATGCCGGACCTTTGCGTTTATTTGATTTGGGCTCTGGCGCTTCACCATGAATGCCATACGGAATTTCACTGTAGTTGGGTCCGGGAGGGAAACCCGCAATCCATTTTAACGGGGCGCCAAACAAACCGGGAATCATATACACCACAAATGAAAACACCAATATTGCGGTGGTCAACCGGCCGGTAGACAAGTAGGTTACTTCACTGTCGTGTGACAATTTGTATTTACCCAACAGGTATAACCCCCACAACCCGAATATGGCAATCCACAACGCAATGAATGTTTCGCGCTCAAGTAAATGCGCCTGTATAACAAGATCGGCATTGGATAAAAATTTAAGTGAAAAAGCAAGTTCCAGGAATCCCAGGCTCACTTTAATGGTATTGAGCCATCCGCCCGATTGCGGCATGGAGTTCAACCAGCTTGGAAAAATTGCAAACAAAGTAAACGGTAATGCAATGGCCAGTGAAAAACCAAACATACCCAGGAAAGGTCCCATGAAACCCTGCTTGGTTACTTCAACCAACAATGTTCCAATAATGGGGCCGGTACATGAAAACGATACCAGGGCCAGCGTAAATGCCATAAAGAAAATACCGATTTTTCCGCCTTTGTCGGCACGCCTGTCGGCAGCGTTTACCCATGAAGCGGGTAACGTAAGCTCAAACGCCCCGAGAAACGAAAGCGCAAACACCACCAGCATGACAAAAAAGAACAGGTTAAACCAAATATT
>DASPJQ010000046.1:0-12244 GCA_035628535.1 Flavobacteriales bacterium
TGGCTTGGCTGCAGGCACCTATAACATAGTTGTACAGGATGCCGCAGGATGTCAGATAACAGGCACCGCTACAATTAACGAGCCTACACCGGTTGCGGCCGGTTATGTAACCGTGCCCACAACCTGCAACGGTTCGTGTGACGGTACCATTACCGTTAGCCCTTCGGGCGGAACACCGCCTTATTTATTCAGTTCTGACGGTGGTGTAACCTATGGCATATCTCCGGCATTGAGTAGCCTTTGTGCAGGATCATACTCGGTGTTTACCAAAGACGACAATGGTTGTTTGGTTGGTTCTTTCATTAACGTAACCGAACCAACGCTGGTGACCTTTGCACCGGCAAGTACACCTGAAACCTGCGGTAATGTAAACGGAACCATTACAATTAATGCTGCTGCCGGGGGAACTCCCGGGTATACGTACAGCATTGACGGAGGAACAACGTTCCAGGCAAGCAATAATTTTACCGGTTTAGCGGCCGGAAGTTACAACCTTGCTGTGCAAGATGCCAATAACTGTATTGTGAACGGTATCATTACAGTAGTAAATGAAGCGGCACCGGTAATTTCATCAACCTTTATTACCGATGTAACCTGTAACGGTGCATGCGATGGAACACTGAGCGCAACGGCTACAGGCGGTACAGGCGCCATTAATTTTGACATTGGAGGTGCACCGCAATTGAGCGGCAATTTTGCCGGTTTATGCCAAGGTGCGTATACGTTGACCATTACCGATGCAAACGGTTGCCAGGATTCACAACCATTTAACATTACCGAACCACCGGTATTGACACTTACACCGGCAGGAACAAACTTATTGTGCAATGGTGACAACAGCGGTACTGCAACCATTACTGCGGGTGGAGGAACGGTTCCTTATTCATACAGTTTTGATAATGGAACAACGTTCTCGGCCCTTAATGTACAAACCAACCTGGCCGCTGGCACCTATAACCTGGTAATTGAGGATGCAAACGGATGTACTGTTACCGGCACGCAAACATTGACCGAACCTACAGCACTTACCATTACCAGCCAGCCGCAAACCGATCCTTTGTGTTTTGCATCGTGTGATGGTGATGTAACCGTAAATGTTACAGGTGGTACCGTAGCAGGTTTGTATACATACACATGGGCTGGCGGTATTGCAGGACCTGCACAAAATGCAGCTACTAATTTATGTTCAGGAACATATTCGGTAGATGTTTCCGATGATAATGGATGTACTATTACGGCAACATGGACATTGGTTGACCCGGCCCCGTTCCTGGTTAACTCGGTAACTGCAACCGATGTATTGTGTTTTGGCGATTGCAACGGAACACTGGCGGTGGCCGCCCCCGGTGCAGTTCAGTTTAGTGCCGACAACGGGGCAACGTTTCAGGCAAGTAACAACTTTACCAACCTTTGCCCTGGCGTATATACCATAGTAGTTGAAAACGCCAACGGTTGCCAGGCAACATCAGTGGGCATAGTAGGCGAACCAACACCTGTTCAAGTGATTTGTACGCCTGACAGTGTTTACTGTTCAGGTGCAGGCTTACCGCTTTTTGCTTTTGCATTTGGCGGTATAGGTCCGTATACCTATAGCTGGGACAATGGTGTAAACACACAATCACAAACAATATTCCCTGTGGGTACACAATCGTATATTGTAACCGCAACCGATGCCAACGGGTGTCCGTCACCAACCGATACCACGACATATACACCGCTTAATCCTTATACAGCCACCATTGCTGCAACCGATACCATTACTTGTCCCGGTGAGCCGGTTACCATTACCGTTACCATGTCAAGCGGTAACCCGGCTTATATTTATGATTGGAGCACGGGTGATACCGACTCAACCATTACCATTGACAACAGCATTGCTGCAACATACACCTGTATTGTAACCGACCAGTGTTTTGATTATGACACATTATCCATAAACATTCAAACGTATGCGTTACCAGCTGTTTCATTTAGCGTAAGTGACACCTCGGGTTGTCCACCGTTCAGCATAACGCTTTACAACAATACGCCTGCGGCACAGGTTGGCAGCAACTGCGTGTGGACATTCAGTGACGGATTGACCCTGTTAGGCTGTGATTCGGTTACCACCGTATACAATGCGCCCGG
This sequence comes from Flavobacteriales bacterium, assembly GCA_035628535.1. Classification (GTDB taxonomy): domain Bacteria; phylum Bacteroidota; class Bacteroidia; order Flavobacteriales_D; family UBA2798; genus DASPJQ01. Next base: position 2,128 of record DASPJQ010000046.1, read on the forward strand.
TTGTTATCATGTTGACTTATTGGTAACCTCGCCTGATGGTTGTGACAATACGGCCACGCAAAATTCTGCTTTCTGTGTTCACCCGAACCCGGTAGCCAATTTTACCTGGACACCTGATAAACCGTCCTATTATCATGGCGAAGTACAATTCTTTGATCAATCATTATTGGCCGATACATATGCATGGGATTTTGCAGGGTTGGGTACGTCAACCAATGAAAACCCCATTTTTGACTTCACCGGCACTGACACTGGTTTATTCCAGGTATGTTTGGCGGTTGCTACGTTGCAAGGCTGCGTTGATACCATTTGCAAAGACGTAAGGGTATATGAAGACTATGCGATTTACGTACCTAACGTATTTACCCCTGATGCTGACGGTACCAATGATCTGTTTTTCCCGGTAATGGGCGGAGTATTGCCAACCAACCTTGAGTTCATGATCTTTAACCGTTGGGGCGAAATGATTTATTTTGGCAACGGGTTAAAATCAGCCTGGGACGGTACGCACAAAGGCGTTAAATGCAAGGAAGATGTTTATGTATGGAAAGTCAAGGTGACGGATTACCTTGAAGTAGCGCATGAGTATATTGGGCATGTTACGCTGTTGAGATAAATAATTATCAATTAAAAATTATTCGGCCAAGGGCCAATCACTCTTTGGGTGACAATGATCAATTTTGAGTAATCGGAATTGATCATTTTTTTTGCCTGTTTTCTGCTGAGGTAAAGAAGCCTTTTTGTCACGACAGGTTTTCATAAAATTGATTTTTGGTTACAAATAATAAAGTGCCTGGCAACAAACCATTCAGCAACAATAAATTCGTTGCATGAAATATGGTTGGATAAGTGTATGGATTGGCGGCATAGTGTTATATGCCTGCAGTGCCCGTAAACAAGAATGGTGTGCAAATGGCTTTTTAACAGCCTTACATGATCAAAGCTTAACTCAAACGTATTTATCAAAAAATCCACGCGTGCCCGTTGAAACCGAGCCTGTACCAGTTGCGTCAACCGAACCCGATTCGTTTTACGATAGTTTGTGCAAGGTATGGATTGATACAAGCACGTTGAAGGGTAAGCGACTTTACATCATGAACCAATTTTTGATTCAAAACGAACCCTCTCAACCCATGTATGATTCGCTTTTTGATTTAAATTATGACGGATGCATGGATTATGTGATAGGGTATTACGGTCAATGCGGCAACGGTGTAAAAAACCGCGTTGAAGTTCATTTATATGATACAACAGTTAACTGTTATACGTACAGTTCATGGCTCTCGGGCATAACAAACCCCTCATTCTATATCAACCAGAAAAAAATAACGGGTTTTTACATGGCGTACGGTGGTGGAGACGGGTGTCGGTTTGAATGGATTGAAGGTAAATGGGAAATAGCCAAGGCATTTGAGGTATGGAATGAAGGAGATACCTCAAAATGGCACATTGCTTATCCCCTTAAAAATGCCTTATATGTTCAGGTTAGGCCGTATGTTTTAATTCCGCATACGGATATCTTGGAAACAAAAATCGACACCAACTATGATCCAATGAAGTTTTGACGCGATTTTCTGTTAACGCTGAAAAAAAACTGCGTTATTCAAATGTTAGAAATAACTTTGAAATTGTTTCTTTAAAAATCAAACCATGGCTTAACGGATCATTTTCTCCCTCACCTTTTTCAATGGACTAGCGGTTAGAATTGCAGCGCGTTTTTTAAAATCGAGGAAGCAAAATCGGGGGTTATTCATTAAGACTATTTCTTTCTCCTGTAAATAATCAAATACCTTCCCGCAATAATTTGCGTGCTGCGCAAATTGTTCCAGGCCATCAGTTGGCTTACCGTAACACCGTAACGCATGGCGATGGCACCCAGGTTATCGCCATTTTTGATTTTGTATTTATAGGCGTATCGGCCCTTTACATCAGCCTGGTAGCGCGATGCCGTGTGCGTTTCGGTTGAAACGTGTTTGTCAAGGCTGTCGCGCTTAAATACCAGTGAGTCGGCTGTGGCATATGCATCCAAAAACGTTGCGGTATTGATAAACGCCTCCGATAAAAACTGTCCCTTTAATTCATAACCCGGTTTGGTCAGGTGTACCAGATCATATTGTGCCAAACCAAATTTTTCCCAGGTTTTAATGGAATAATTTCCACCTGATATCCAGAACCAGTCCCATACCACGCAGTTTTGTTCTTTGGCAATGCTGTGTATGAGTTCGCAAAAGTCATCGCCCGAATTACGGTGCCTGCCCTTTCTGAAAAGGTCTTGCACGGTAGGCATGATAATGGTGGCATTGGGTACGGCCGTGCGTACTTTGGCAATTACCTGTATAATCTCATTGCGTAATTCAGGTTTAATTTCGTCATCGTATAAGTAATCATTGGTGCCGTAATCCAATATGACCACATCGGCTTCCAACGCTTTTACCTGTTCAACAAAAAGCGGTTCAAACAAGGTGGCCCTGTAACGCGATGCGCCAACACCGCAACTGTGAATCATAAATCCACCGGGCCTGGCGCTTTCAAGACTCATGCCGTAAAATTCAAACACGCTGTCGCATTCGGCATTTTTAACCAACTTAACGCTTATGGTAGGATTTGGTGCCGGTATGGTCATTTCATAATAAGGCAATTTATCACCCGGGATTGAATCCACGTCAATGCGTACTTCGCTCCCGCCTGATATAACAATCAAATCATAACTGCAGCGTTGTTTGCGGCAAAATAATTTAAGCCGTGTATAATGTTCGGGAACGGGATCTTTAAAGGTGATTTCAAAACTGGCGGTTTCATCGTTAGTGCGGCTGGCCATACCCATAACACCCAATGGCAAAGCTGGCGGAATACGCATGGTTTTACCCCACCGCCATTTGCCTGTACTTGAATTGGTGTACTGGTGCGAAGAATAGGAGTCGGCTGTTGAGTAAGGGAAAACCATACCGCGGCCTCCTTCGCCATGCATAAACTGCATGCGCTTCCGCAGTTCGTGCGGGTACATATCGGGCTGCACGTGCGAGTCGCCCACGTGAACCACTACAAATTTATTTTTGGCCGAGTTTTTCCAGGCATTGTGAAAACCGCTTATGGCGGTGCGTTTGTAAAACTGCAGCATGTTCAGCTCTTCGTGAATGCCTGTGTGTTTGGAAGTGTCACGTATTGCCTCGCCCTGTGCCAATGCAACCAAAGGACAGCAACAAATCACCCATTGAAGTATTGTTTTTCCAATGTGTGTTAAACCATGTTGTATGCGTTTAACAAAAATCATTTCAAGGTGTCCTTCACCGTTTTTGAAGCGGTCGTGTCTTTGTCTTTTGTTGTTTTAGGTTTATTTTTACTATACATCAGGTGCTTTATACGGCTTGAAGTATACGGTGTGTTTGCTGAAATGGACCCATTTATGAACAAAAGGTCGGTTACTTTATTTTCGCGAATAAAATCAATGATGCCGCCATTATAATAGCGGAAATCAATTGAGTATACTTTCTCATAGTGAGAAACAAGATATGTAATGAATGGATTCCCGTAAGAGTTCTTGATGACCACTATGCTTTTTCCGTTTTTCGGGCCGTTTTCCATTTTTATTAAAGGATAATCGGCCCCTAAAAAAACACTGTACCCGCCAGCCGCATCAACAATCACGTGGCTTTTAATGGCCTTGTTCATGTTGTCTTTTCTATAAACAACGCAGGCCGGATTGTCGGGCAGTTTCCAGTAATGCACCGTATCATAATGCTCGGCCAGGGTTGAGTTGCGGTTGAGGTAAAAATACAACGAGCCAAAAAATTTGTTTTGCGCTTTTTTTACCATTTTATCAAGCGGAACAGGATCAAAACCGGCTGTTTCACAAAAAGCGGTGTAGGCGTAATAGGCACCAAGACCTGTCCAGTGATGGTCGGTACGGAAATACACATACTCGTCTTTATGCGCAGCGATTTTTGAATAGGCGTCAACTTTTTTTATCCCTTCGGCTTCGTTTTCATAAATCATGCTTATGTTGCGTTTCTCCTGTTCTTTTAAATGTTTGTATTTGGGTTGCGGTAAATAAAACTCGGCTGCCGATGGAACCACAACATTGAAAACGTTGACCCCTTCGTCCTTTAATGCATTGTAATATGTGTTTACCATGGCGGCATAATTTTTTGCACGCGAATTGTTGCCCCCGAACAACTGCATAGCCCTCCCGTTGCTGATTACAAGCCCGCGGTTATCCTCTATCACTTCTTCCACCAACATGGCCGTATCGGCACCAATGGCGGCATTGCTTTTATCTTTTTTAATGTTTTTTTTAGGTTTGACCGGGGCGTCAAACACAATCAGTTCTTCGTTTTTCCAGCCACGCAACTCTTCCATCGCAAACGCGTGTGAGATAAATGCATCCCTGAATGGAAAATGATCTTTTATGTATTCGTCAACGCGCTTCATGTACACGCCTTTGGCCACTGAATCAAGGTCCCATTGGGGAAAAGCGGCCAGCTTGCGCTTTTCATCGGTTGATACAATTTCTTTTGGTTTGAACACAAAGGCAAGGCCCAGGATAAATACCGCCCCGAAGAAAACTCCGAAGTTGACATAGTAAAATATTTCGCGCCCGTGCTTTTTCAAAACCTGTAATAAATAAACGGGTTATAACTTCCGGCCACCAACATGGCTGTGGCAAGGTACAATAAAAACAAATTAAATGCAAGAATGGAAACGCCAACGGTAGTGCCTATTGACGTGCGGTATTGCGTTTGCACCATGTATCGTTTTAATTTGCGCATGACAAACGTATACACCGGCATGCATAAAATAAATGCGAGCAACATCCAGTAAAAATTCGCCCACAGTGTTTGCCAGAACCTGTCATTGGCAAAATCGTTTCCTGATAATCCAAAAATAACACGGAACAAATCGCCAAGGCGTGCCAGGCTGTCTTCAAAATAAAAAATGGCCCAGCCCAGTACAGCCACCAGCAGCAGGTATATGTGTGAAAAAATACGCGGGATGGCATCAAACGCTTTTTGCAGGAACAGCCGCTCAATTAAAATCAGGAACCCGAAATAGAGTCCCCATATGATAAAATTCCAGCTTGCCCCATGCCACAACCCGGTAAGGAACCAAACAATGAAAAGGTTGCGGTACGGTTTGTATTTGTTTCCGCCAAGTGGAATATACAGGTAATCGCGAAAAAAAGACCCGAGCGAAACATGCCACCTGCGCCAGAATTCGGTTGCTGAACGGGAAATGTACGGATAAATAAAATTTTCACGGTAGTGGAACCCGTACATACGTCCTAGCCCAATGGCCATATCAGAATATCCTGAGAAATCAAAATAAATCTGGATGGAATACATAAGAATAGCGTACCATCCTTCAGCAAATGTAAGCTGGCTTATATCGGCAGGCAATATGTCTTTTGTTGCCGGGTCGGTATCGCCAAAAAATACAGTAACAAGGTCGCCCGCTACATTGGCAATGCATACTTTTTTAAATAACCCGATGCAAAAACGGTTTATGCCCGCACTTATGTCGGCAATGTTGAATTTGCGGTGCTCAATTTCGTGGGCAATGTGTGCATAACGCACAATGGGCCCGGCCACCAGCTGGTGGTACATGCTCACACACATTAAAAAATTCCAATAGCTTTTTTGCGCTTTTACCTGGCCGCGGTACACATCAATGGTATAGGAAAGCGCATGGAAACTGTAAAATGAAATACCAATAGGCAAACTGAATTCGGGCACTTCAAGATTAAGGCCAAAAACAGCATTAATGTTTTCATAAATAAAACCGCTGTATTTAAAAATGGCCAGTAAACCCAGGTTTACAACAGCCGAAGATACGAGTCCCCATTTGGCCCATTGTGTTCCTTTGTATTTTTCAATGATCAGAGCGTTTATCCAGTCAACAAATGCCGAGAACAACAAAAGAATGATCCAAACCGGTTCACCCCAGGCATAAAACCAAAGAGAGAAAAGCGTGAGTATGGAATTGCGGTAAAAGAAATTTTTTGTAGCATAATAAAGGAGCAGGCTTAACGGCAGGAAAAAATACAGGAATGTAAGGCTCGCAAATACCATGAGTACGTAAACAATGCTTGGGTGTTTATGGGTTCTAAGATACCGGTAAATGCGCCACTGCAACGAAACAGGCTGGCTATTTTATTAAACGCAGGGTCTTGACAATTGTTCGTGGAAGTGAACGGCTAACCGTTATAGTTATCCGTTATGGGAAGCGAAACCGCCTTCATCAGGCGTTTTTACATATGCTATACAGCAAAACATGCTTCCCCTGAGAAAAAAAGTTATCGGGTACCAGTTATCCGTTACATGGAAGTGGACTGCTTCAGGCATTTTATGAGCTGAATGGTAACGCATATTCTGTGGATACATTTCCAGGTTAACACGCAAGCCTGATAACGAATAATTACTCTTTATTCCTGCAACACAATAGTTTTGAGTATATGAATATCAACGGTAGGCCGGTTGTTTTTATCAACCGGGGCTTCGGCAATTTTATCAATAACATCAAGGCCTTCAATGACCTCGCCAAATACGGTGTATTTACCGTCCAGGTTGGGCACTCCTCCCACGGTTGTATAATCGGCTACCTGGCGCTCATTAAAACGCAAGAGGTTTTTTTCACCGATGATTGAATCGGTTTGCGCTTTCATTTGGTCCAGAATCTTATCGGCTGTTTTATAATCTTTGATGCTCATGAGTGAGTCGAGCATGCGTTTGGTGAGCAAATTATTGGTTGCTTTTAACAAACTATCGGCCACTTTGTAACGCCTGGGCCGATTTTGCGTGTTTTCGATGGTACGAAGCATGTATGCGGCATAGTCGCGTCCGTCAACAATGTAAAACTGGTATTGCGATGAGCGTTTTTGCGGGTTGGTGGCATCGGGCTGGCGTGCGGCCGCCAGGGCCCCGCGTTTATGATAGTGTTCGGGTACAATTTCGGCCGGCAGGGTTTCACGGCCACTCTCACTACCCACGAGGTCGCCAGGTTTGGCGTTTACACTGGCGGGTTCACCACCCTGGATCATAAAATCTTTAATCACCCTATGAAAAAGGGTACCGTTATATTTACCAGCCTTGCAGTTTTTAATGAAATTAGCGGTGTGGAGCGGGGTGTCTTTATAGAGGGCAATTTTCATGGATCCCTGCTCCGTAACCAATTCAACTATCTGGCCTTTAGCGGATAAGCACAGACCTGTGAGTATCCAAACAGCCCCTATCACCTTGTTAAATCGCATAAATCCTGTATATTTGTAAGCAACTATGGTGCTAATTTACCGTTAAACCTGTAACTTTAACCTGGTTTTATTTGTTACACAGTAAATAGCGGAGCTTATACAGAGAGATTATGAAAGCAAAAACTTTACCATACTTATTATCGGCAGCCATTGTGTTGCTGGCACTTAATTTCCAGGCTTGTAAAAAACCGGGCGATACCATTGGCATTGTTACCGTTGTTGATAATAACGGAAACCTGATTTCGGGCGCCAATGTTAAACTGTTGGGAGTTGATACCGATGGAAATCCTGGCGGGCGTATTGATGTTGATGAGACAACCGGCAGCGATGGAAAGGCTACATTTAATTTTAATGAATACTATAAGCGCGGTCAGGCCGGATTTACGGTGCTTGATGTAATTGCATCAAAAGACACCCTGGGTGGTCGTACCATCATCAAGATTGAAGAAGAAAAAACAAGCGATTGCATTGTTACGATTGAGGATCAATAATCCCTTCGCTCAAAAAATAATCCACTATTGCTCTTTTCATTAATTCCTGCTGCTCCTTTTCTTCAAGGGGAGGCAGCTGTTTTACGGCCTCATAATGCGGCCATCCGTCAGGGTCAATCCCAATAAATTTATAATATCCATATGGTTCAAGCAAACGGCATATGGCAATGTGCATGAGGTTTACCTTTTCGTCCTTTTTAAACTTACGGTGTCCCTGACCCAGCTCCTGTACGCCAATCAGGAAAATCAGGCTTTGCAAATCGGGTTTTTCACCCACATCGGCCTTAACATGTTCCAGTACGCGTTGCCAGTTTTTTTCCTGTTCAAAATCCATTGCTGCTGTAAAATTAACTAAAGTTATATCAAATGATTTATATTTTTAGAGTACAACAGGTATAGTGCTGACTGACATGGTTTGGCGTCACTTTCATTGTAATAGCGTATATGTCACGTCAGTATTATTGCTTACTTTACATCATCAACCTGCATGGTGAAAATTATGCGCATATTAACCGTTTGTGTCCTGGCAAATGCACTGGCCGGCACAACGCATGCGCAGGATTATAAAGCCATTGAAAAATACAAGTATAAAATTGAACATACAAATAACGATACGGTGGTCATAAACATGTACCAGGAAATTTTCTGGGAATATTATGGGGTATATAACGATACAGCGTTGATGTATGCAAAAAAAGCCATTTCTTTTTCTGAAAAAAAATCGTTTATACAGGGGCTGATTGACGGGTACAGGCTTGCCGGCATGGCTTATAGTGAATTATCCAACTATCCTGAGGCGTTGCGTTATGAGCAAATGGCCCTCAAAAAATGCGACCCCAAAGAGCACCTTGAGCGCAAGGCCAATATTCTGAACAATATGGCCAATATTCATTACGAACTCAAGGACTACAATACAGCATTGAGTTATTACCAGGCCAGTCTTGACATTTGCCAAAAACTGAAAATCCAGTTCGGGGTTTCTTCCTGCCTGGGCAATATGGGCAATATTTACAAACGGCTCAATAAGGTTGACGCTGCATTAAAGTATTACAAAAAAAGCTTAAGCATTGACAAGGAAATAGGCAATCCGCGTGGTTATGCCAATTCATTGGGTAACATTGGCCAGTTGTACCTTGACAAAAAGGATTATGGGCAGGCCATTCATTATTTTAATTTGTCGTTGCGTGTGCGCGATTCAATTGGCCTTACCGAGGGCATTGCAAGTTCATACCTGAGCCTGGGCAACGTATATCTTGAGCTGAACGATGCTTCCATGGCGCTTGATTATTTTTCGCGGGCCCTGAGTTTGGCTGAAGAATCAAACACCATGGATCAGCAACAACTGGCCTATGAAGGACAATACAATTGCTATCGCAAAATGGGAAGGATTACTGAGGCGCTGAACGCATTTGAAAAATCGGCCGCATTAAAGGACAGTGTTCTGAATGAAAAACGAACCGATGAGGTAAACCAGCTTAAAACAAGTTATATTATTGAACAAAAAGAGTCAGAATACAAAATACAGCGTGAAAAGGACAAAATAAAATCTGATTCGGAAAAAAAACAACAGCGCATTATTCTTTATTGCTCTATAGGCGGGCTTGCGCTCACCATTGTGTTTCTGTATTTCATTTTTAAACGTTACCGGCATAGCCTTAAGCAACAAAAAATAATTGAGGAGCAAAAGAAACTTGTAGAAATCAAAAACAAGGAAATTACCGATAGCATCAATTATGCCAAGCGCATACAGGAGGCCATGCTAACCAGCGAACAGGAATTCACAAAAAATTTCAAAAAAGCGTTCGTGTATTTCAGGCCAAAGGATATTGTAAGTGGCGATTTTTATTGGGTAATTGAAGAGCCGGGAACAAATACGGTTTTATTTGTGTTGGGTGATTGCACCGGCCATGGCGTGCCGGGCGGATTCATGAGTGTGCTGGGCATAAACCTGATGAATGAAATTGTGAATGAAAGACGCGTGTATGAGCCTGCACAAATCCTGAATGTACTGCGTGAACGCATCAAGCAGGCATTGAAACAGGACGGGGCCGAAGGAACAAGCCGTGACGGTATGGACATTACCATTGGCAAACTTAACCGCGATACCTGTAAGTTTACCTATGCAACGGCCAACCGGATGTTGTACATTTATAAAAACAACAATCTTGAACGGTTTAGCGGAAATAAAATGCCGGTAGGATATTTTGAACAGGAAGAGGAATTTGTTCAGTATGAGGTGCAGCTTGAAAAAGGGAATTACATTTATTTCTTTACCGATGGGTATGTTGACCAGATTGGCGGTGACCTGGGCCGTAAATTAAAATACCCGAATTTTGAAGCTGCATTAAAAAAAGCAGTGCACGATGGCCGTCCGCTTGACAAA
>DASPJQ010000047.1:0-3053 GCA_035628535.1 Flavobacteriales bacterium
CATTTGCTGGTATTCCTGGCTTATTGTACCCCCGTTAATATCACTAACCGAATAGGTTTGACTCAGCGCATGGGCATAATACGGTCCAATGTACGCGTGCGGATATATGCCCGGCAACTGTAACCCGAATTTGAACAGCAAGGGAATTTCCACGTAATTGATTTTAAAATCCTCGCGTACATTATACGTTTCATTTACATTGGTTGCCCCTTTTTGGGTAAGCAATACCTCGGGTTGCAAAGAAAGGATAGTACCTCCAAAGTTTACAAATGCACCCACTGTAAGGGCCTGCAAGGTATTGTTTTGGTTGGCATCGTTCCCCTGGAAAGTTGAAAAAATACTTCCGCCTTTTACACCCAGGGCAATCTGCGCTTTCGCTTTAAATCCGTTCATCCCATAAACAATCATTGTCAACAGGACGTAAAATAATATTTTGGTCTTCATAATTTTTACTTTAATGATAAAATTTTGTCTTATCGTTATATATGCAATCAAAAACATGCCGCCAGCATAAAAAACTGTAACCAACTGGTTGCTTGCGGGCTTCATTTGCAGGGGTAAGTGGAATTGTTTCATGGGTGTAAAAAAATTCGCAGGATGAGAAAATTGAAGCCCTTCTAAGCTGCGTTTAGTCTTTAACACCGGAGTCATAAATATTTTTTTTTTGATGACTTTAATAGCCGAAACGGACACCAAGCCCACCCGTTAACATGAATGCACCATTCCGTATTTCGCGCCTTTCATAATTTCCACCGGCATCAAGGGTGCGCAATCCTAAATGGTAGCGCCCGTCAAGGCTAAGAAAAATACGGCCCAAACGCACATCAACTCCGGCACCGCCCAACATGCCCCAATCGTTCTCACGCAGGTTGCGGTTATACGAAAAATTGGCGCGGGTATTGGGTGCGGGAGGAGCATCAGCAACGGTGCCGGTCCCTTCATACGAACTGGTTAGCGCGCTGGCGTAATACGGCCCTGCAAACAAGTGAGGAAACACAATGTCGTTCGGGAGGGGAATACCTGCTTTTAATAATACAGGAATTTCCATGTAACTGAAACGGTATTCCTCATGAATCTGGTCAAGCATTTCATAATTGCGCCCGCCTTTTTGCGTAACAATAATTTCGGGCTGCACCGCAAATACAAAGCCTCCGAACTGGACAAATGCACCAATGGTGTGCGCTTCAAGCGTGTTGTTGTGAAAAGCGTGGCTTCCATTGAGCGATGAGCGCGTATACCCGCCTTTAAGTCCGAACGCCACCTGGGCTTTTGAACTTAAACTTATCCCCAGGGCCAGGAGAGTGATAAATACTATTTTTGATTTCATAAAAATGGCTATTGCTGTGCGCAACCTCCCATTTTCCTTTATAAAGAAGCTGTAAAAAACATGCCATGTTTTATTGGGTGCAATGAATTGATTGACCGAAATGCTGAATTTGTTAAGCAGATTTAACAATCCAGGGCTGGAATTTTTTTTCAAAAAGGGAAAAGGGACATACAGGTAGTTTACACATTTCATGGCAAGATTTGCGTTTAAATTCCTTTATAAGCATAGTGTCGCGGTGAAACGTATATAGCTGCAATGGCTGATGCATTGGTAAAGAAAAACACGTGTTTACCTTAACCAATCCTGTTGAATGATCACATGTGAATGAGGCGCAAATGCAAAACTCCCCGATAAGAAATTTTTATTTACACACAGTAAAAGTTTTACCACCCCAGGTGGAAATCTCTCTTACATGATAATTTTTCGGTAAAGGCCTGCATCTTTACCAGGTGTTAAACGGGTAATGGATTGGTTTTGGAGCTGGTGGTATGTACCAAAAGAAAAACTGCAAGTAAAAAATTTCATTGTAATGGTTGACGTTAAATCGGGTATAAAAAATGTATCCGTTTCAAGGCTTGATAAGTTTTGGTAACAGCCGTTACAGGTATTTTGCCCCCACGTGATTTGTATGCCTGGTTAACCATGAAATGTTAAAAAACGCAATTAACATTTTTAACAGCATTTTCCCGTTCCTTTTAACCTATACATTTCTCGATTTCAATATATTAAATCCATTCATGCAAAATGAACCAATACCGGTATGCGCTGTACCGAATTAAAAAACAACAATCATGTTTCTGCTAAAAAACAACGCTATGATCAAACTATCAGCTCTGGCGGTTATGGGCGGCATTTGCGCCTTTACCGTTATGTACACAAAAAGCAAGGCTCAACCTGAACCTGCTGCAATTCCCAATCCGCATGCGGTAATTGACACCAACGGCCTTAACAAACAAATTGACAAAGCCGGTTTGATGACCCTTACAACCGGCCTTGACAATTCAACTTTTTTACTGGACCAGGAAGACAGCAAGGCGTATTTGTACGTTGAAGCAAAATCGGGAAAATTTGCACCGGTTGGAAAAAAACGCACACCGCTTAACCTTTGCGTTGTAATTGACCACAGCGGCAGCATGGCGGGTGACAAAATTATTTACGCCAAAAAGGCGGCCAAATTTGTGGTGGACAGGCTTGAAGAGACCGATTATTTATCAATAGTTATGTACGACAGCGAAGTGAGCGTTGTTTGGCCTTCGCAGGCGGTGAAAGATAAGGAGAAAATAAAAAAACTGATTGACGGTATTAAGGACAACAGTGGCACCAACCTGGGTGGCGGATTACTGGAGGGGTATATACAGGTTAAAAAAACATTCAAAACCGATTATGTAAACCGCGTTATGCTTATGTCAGACGGTCTTGCAAACGAAGGCATAACCAGCGTTGACGCCCTTCAAAAAATTGCCCGCGAAAATTGCCAGGAGTATAAAATTTCACTTTCAACCTTCGGTATCGGGCTTGACTTTAATGAAAATTTAATGACGGGAATTGCCGAGCACGGTTGCGGTCGTTATTATTTTATTGACGACCCGGAACACATTCCAACCATTTTTGAACAGGAGTTGAACGGTATACTCAACCAGGTTGCCAGCGATGTGAAACTGAAAATAAAAATCCCAAAAGGGATGAACCTTGAACGTGTATTTGGTTACAAGTATGACCAAAAAAA
>DASPJQ010000048.1:0-1700 GCA_035628535.1 Flavobacteriales bacterium
ACATCCATAAAGCCGCGGTTTTCGGGGCCACCATCGCAGTAAAGCGAGAATTTTTTATCCTGTAAACCATATTCATGAACGACATTTTTCAGGTTTATCATTACATCATATGAGTTAGGTGTTTCCATGGCGCAAATACCAAGGATAGCTTTGGAAAAATTATCAAAAATAACATTGATGTACCATTTACCACCGTCAAGCGTTCGTACAATGGTGCAATCCATATGCAAAACAGTTAAAGGCGCTTTGGCAATAATGTGGCTAACCGGGAGCTTTATTTTTTCTTTTATTAAACCAGGCTTTTGCGAAATAAACCTTGAATATTTATAAAAGGTAGTAAGCTTACATTTTAAAATACCATTTCGTAAAAGTTTGGCCCAAAGATCACATTTAAACAAGTGATCGTTTACGGGGTTTTGAAGTTCACGTGCAATGATGTTTTGCTCTTCAAACGTTAGCTGGTGCGGGTTTTCAAGAACGCATTTTTCTAAAACGGAGTTGCCGCAATAAATCTCATTTTGCCAGCGGTTGATTTTTTGGGGAGAAACCCCCGTTAACCGTTTGAATTTTTCGGCAGAAATATATTTTTTGCAATAATTATATGCATCAATAAAAACTGTTTTTTGTTTGCGCAGTTTTGCGTTAAGGTTGGGAACACTTTGAGCAAGGGTACGGAAACACGTGAAAAGCGACATATATAACTTAAGCAAAGTTCTGACATGTTTATGTGAATGTGTAAAGGAGAAAACAGCTTTATCGCAAACAAGCGGGTCGTTTGGGTTGTAACCTACAAGCTCATTTGGATCAATATTGTTCCAGGAATAAGAGGTGCGTGTTTTGATCAACGAACGTTCATATTCAGATAAAATGCCGAGTTCATGTTTTAATTTAAGCAAAGGCGCATAGCGGTTGTTCATATGAAAAATAAAGACCGCAAAAATAAGGTTGATTCAACCACTAAAACAAGAGTAGAAATACGGCAATTTAAGCAGCATTGACAACGTAGAACTATGGTAAATTTTGCGTAGAAATACGGAATGTAGGCTTTATTGGTAAATTAACACCGATTAGATCGTATTTTTGTCAATACCTGCCTGTTTTAGAATAGCGAAGAAGGTTCCTTTTTTAAGGTCTTTTGCGTGTACAGGCACTACTACCGTTTTATTAGTTTGAGCATTATAAAAAAGATGATGAGAACCCTTGGATCGCTTCAATACAAATCCATGGTTTTCTAGTACTGAGATAAGAAATCGGGGAGAAAGATTCATGCGCTTTTAAGATGTAGCGAATATTCCAGTGTATGGCTATCGTCAGGAATATCCTCTTTACGGCTGCGCAATTCATCAATGTATAATTCAATAGCTTCTTCTGCCATAGCAATAGCTTCATCAACATTTTCGCCTTGCGTGATGCAACCCGGCAATGCGGGAACAGTTACCATATACCCCCCTTCAGGGTCCTTATGTAACAGTATTTTATAAGTTAGTTCCATAAACCAAATATACGCATTTCTTAATTACAAGTTCCACTGTTAAAACCCTTTTTTCAAGCAATAAATCCCGCCAGGGATTGAGCCGGTACCCCGCAGCGGGATTAAACCCTTTGCAAAGCAGGTACTAAGGCGAGGAGTAAAGGCGAAAGCCCGGTCCTGACATGAGCGGTACCCAGGCATGAATATTTTTTAATTGGTTGTGCCGCGA
>DASPJQ010000049.1:0-4231 GCA_035628535.1 Flavobacteriales bacterium
GAAAACAAACGCGGGAAACGGGTACTGCATGCCGCCATTTTAACCCGCAATAATATTTGTACTTTTTCGGACTTTAAAATCAAAAATGTAAAAAGCTCAAACGGTATAAGTGAACCCCGTTACATGGTAAAACTTGATGTAAGCATAGGGCCGTATGTGCAGGAAGCCGAATTTACCCTGAGCAACCGTAAAAAAATGAAAAACCCGGTACTCCTGGGGCGTAAATTTTTACGGGGTCATTTCCTGGTTGACGTTACCCGCAATTTTATCCTGTCGGGCCGTAAATCAAGGTAATCTTTTCTAAAAAAATCGTTTTCGGGTTATTTTAATACGTAAATTAATTATATTTATAAAAAACCATTTTTTTCATCTTAACCATTTATGAAGTCTGCACAACGTACCCTCACCCTTCAGCAAACTACTAATGATAACGTACTATGAAAATTGCCGTATTATCACGCAACCCCGAATTGTATTCAACAAAACGCATTGTTGAAGCAGCCAAACAACGCGGACATGAATGCGTTGTGCTGGACCATTTGAAATGCACCATGCTTAATGAGCCCGGTAAACCGCGTATATTTTATAAAGGCGAAGAAATTACAGGGGTTGACGCCATTGTACCGCGCATAGGTTCTTCGGCAACATTTTACGGCACAGCCGTGGTACGCCAGTTTGAAATGATGAAAACGTTTTCGGTGAATTCATCGGTTTCAATCAACCGTTCACGCGACAAATTGCGCAGCCTGCAAATTTTTTCACGGCATGATATCGGTATTCCAAAAACCGTATTTGCCAATCATACCAAAAATATTGGAGAACTCATTGATCAGGTAGGTGGTGTGCCATGCGTAATCAAATTATTACAGGGAACACAAGGCATTGGCGTTGTACTTGCCGAAACGGATAAAGTAGCAAAATCAATCATTGAAGCCTTTTTCGGTCTTGAAGCAAGTTTCCTGGTACAGGAATTTATTAAAGAAGCAGGTGGTGCCGATATTCGTTGCTTTGTGGTAAACGGCCGCGTGGTGGGCGCCATGAAACGCCAGGGAAAAGAAGGCGAGTTCCGATCCAACCTGCACCGTGGCGGAAGTGCGCAAGTAATTAAAATTACACGCGATGAACGCAGAACCGCCCTGCTTGCTGCACGTGCCATGGGCTTGAATGTTGCCGGGGTCGATTTGCTCCAGTCGTCACGCGGGCCGCTTATTCTCGAAGTAAATTCCTCGCCCGGGCTTGAAGGCATTGAAGGTGCTACAAAGGTGGACATTGCCGGAAAGATTATCGAATTTATTGAGAGTAAACATAAAGGCGGATACAAGAAGGATAAGATTCTTGGGTGATTTCAAAACGCTGATGACGCTTATCATCATTTTTAAATGAGAACAAATCACGGCCGTCAGTATCATCAGCGTCCAAAAAAAGCGACCTCACTTACAAACTACACTCTCTAGCGCATTCAAAAATTTCTCATCTATTTTAGCTCCCAATCCAACCGCATCCCCAACTTCAATCTTACCATTCTCTCTGTAAACAATTCCCCCTTCAACCGGGTCCTGCTCCAGCATTAATGGCGTATCAAAATCCACGTGAACAATGTTCCCGCTTGTTAAGGCCAAATGTGCCGCGGCTGTAAATCCAAGCCGTGATTCAAGAAAACCGCCCAATTGAATATGCATATTCGCCTTTTCCGCTATTGAAATTATTTTTAATGCTTTAAAAATGCCACCGCTCTTACCCATTTTTACATTCAACAGATCACATGCATTTAAATCAAGCAGTCGTTTTGCATCGTGGTGATCGCAACAGGACTCATCGGCCATAATTGGAATGGGACTTTGCTTTTTGATTTTTGGCAAATTCATAAAATCCCAACGCGGTATGGGTTCTTCGCAGTGCTGAATGGTGTATTTTTTAAGTTTCTCCAAAATCCCTAATGTTGTTTCACTGGTCCAGCCTTGATTGGCATCAATACGAATGGGGATTTCCATGCCAACAGCCTCCCTTATGGCACGCATCCGTTCCACATCACTGTCACCCTCGCCTCCCAGCTTCACTTTTATGATTTGAAAACCGTTCTGCACAATATTCACCGCCTCATCAGCCATTTTCGCAGCAGCATCAAAACTTACTGTATAATCAGTTACCAGCACTTTGTTATTTTCACCGCCCAGGAATTTATACAAAGGCACACCGGCATGTTGCGAGGCAATATCATACAAAGCCATATCAAAAGCGCTTTTTATGCTTGCGTTGGCATAAATTACTTTGTCCATTGCATTGACACACGACTCTATTTCCAACGGGTTTTTACCCAGCAGGGCTTTTGCAAGATGTGGCCCTACCGCAAAACCGGTTTCCATGTTCTCTCCATTAATGGTCATGAACGGGCTGCATTCGCCAAAGCCGGTAATCCCGTTAGTGGTGCGCATAATTACAAGCACATTCTCGGCATAATAAAAAGGCCCCAATGAAATAATAAACGGTTTTTTTAACCTGACCGGTAATTTGTAAATTTCGATCTGCTGAATTGAGATATTCATAATGGGTGAACACCTGTTTTTTGCCACAGATTACGCAGGTATGCACAGATTTTATTTATAAGCAAAAACAATAATTCCTTTATTTCTATCAATTACCAAAAGCTTAAATCTTTTAGCGCATGTTAGTAATCCCTAAATCATAACCATCAGTTTCCCGCGGGGTAACAGGCATCAGCGTTCTAGAACATATACGTGACGCCTCCAAGCGCATTAAAACTTTGTACCGGATAATTCCTCCAACGCTGATAACGGCCTGTTATGTTGTTGAAATTGGCAAAAACGGAAAAACGCGGTGTATAACGGTATTCCAATTGAATATCGGTATCAACGTACGGCTTAAGCGTATAAATGTATTTTCCATCAGGCTGTTTGGCTATGCCGCTCAATGGAGTCAATGAATAATCGTACCGTTTGCCCAGCACCTCCAGGTTATAGCGAATAATTATTTTATCTTTCAAATTGTAATTTAATGTTGAATACACTTTAAATTCCGGCATATTCCATGCAAACTGCTGCAGGTTTGTGTTGTACTTATAATAAGTACCGCCAAACAACACGTGCCATTTGGTTGATGCACGGTAAAGGATATGCGCATCGGCTGTTAGCACATCAACATTGTCATAAATTACCTTAAAGCGGTTTTCATATGAAAAAATAGTATCCTCAACGAACAGGGCTACATTTTCATTGCGTGCATAACTCAACCTGCTATTGAATGAAAGGTTTGCACTCCAGGTACCACGAATACCCCCGTACACATTCAATTTCTGGTTTTGGTTAATGTATTCGGCATTGGTGATGATGAATGGATTTCGCTGGCTAAGGGTATACAGCGAATTCCGAATTAAACTGCGGTTTGTTCCGGCATAAGGCACAAAAATATCATTGAACAAACTATAGCTGAAATCAAGGTCGGGAAAGAAATAAAATTTCCCTTTATCATACACATCCGCATTAACCAGCAATCCAACTTTTATTTTCAGTTTTCCGGTATAGGTTGTTACGGTCGGGTTAAAACCAATCATCATGTTATATTGCTGTTGATAGCAGGTAAACACCTCGGGGCGTTTAAATGCCGTTAAGCAATTGCAACTGTCATCGTTTAACTGGTTATAGTCAAACATGAGCCCTAATGCATAATATTCCTTTCCATATTTTTTCCCACCGCTCAAATCAATCAACACGTTGTGATCAAAAGCACCGCGGTTGTCAAAATAGGGCCGGTATTGCAAAACCTCCTGGTGGGTTATTTTAGAAGTGTCGTTGGAATAGGTTGTATTTCCCGAGAAGCGGAACAATAGCCCGTTATAAACCTGTTTTGTTTTGTCCTTGGTAAGGTCAACCGAATCGGGATTAAACCCATAATAATGGAATGCATCCCTTTTGTATTTTGCTTCGGCATTGATGCGGTATGAATTGAATATTTTGCTGCCGTATACATTGGCTTCGTTGGTGCTGAAACCGTTAAACGCGAAATCGTTAATGCCTCCCAACGATGAAAAATGCTTGTAATGGATACCAAAATCATTGGTGGCGTGGCGTTCGTTGTTATAATAAGCCTCACCATATGCACTGGTATACGTACCAAAACCACCTTTTACATAAAAACGGTACAATTTGTCCAGAATTTCTTTCGGCATTACATTGGCCGCCTTTAACGGTTCGGGCACTATGCTGGTGCTGGCCTG
>DASPJQ010000050.1:0-1490 GCA_035628535.1 Flavobacteriales bacterium
ACTGCGGGATGGTTACATTGACAAAATAATCGTTGAAATTTAAGGGGGTAGGGCGGTCTTTGGCCGCAACGTTACTAAGGGTAAAATCAATGCCGGGTCCGCTAAAGGCAATATCGCTTTTTGTAAAGGCAGCCCGGTTATATCCCCAGCTAAAAAAGAATTCGCCTTTTTTAAACTGTCCGGGTTTGGCTTCTACCATGTCTTTACACTCGGTACATTTGTTTTTACGCTGTGCGTTTAAGCCAGTAAACGTAAAAACCGCCAGGCACACACGTATGCCCATGGTAATAAATCTCATAATAAATTAAAACAATGCGTTGTCGTAAATTTATATCTTCGGCACGAGTTGGAAAAGAATTCAACGATAAAATTATTAATAATTGCCGCGCATCGCCATGATCGGTCTCCTAGTCAACGATTTAGGTTTGAGCAATATTTCCGGTTTTTTGAAGAAAACGGGGTCGAATACAAGCTCAGCAACATTATTTCAGAAAAAGACGACCGGTATTTTTATGCCGAAGGTTATTTCCTGCGCAAACTCTGGATCCTGTTAAAATCATACCTGAAACGGTGGAGCGATGTAATAGCCTGCAAACGTTACGATGCTGTTTTTGTGCAACGCGAGGCCATTATGACCCGCACAACCATGTTTGAACGGTTAATGGCTAAACGCAGGCCGCTCATTTATGATTTTGATGATGCCATATGGAAAATGGACGTTTCGGAAGCGAACCAGAACTTAAAATGGATGAAGAACCCGAAAAAAACGGCCCGGCTCATTAAACATGCCGCACTGGTTATAGCCGGCAACAATTACCTTGCCGATTATGCACGCCAGTTTAATCAAAACGTATGGGTGATTCCAACCACGGTAGATACAGAAACATTCAGGCCTGCACCAAAACAAACCGAGAAAATAATCATTGGGTGGAGCGGTAGCAAAACAACCATCAAACATTTTGAACTGGCAGTGCCCGTATTGAAAAAAATAAAAACACGTATGGGTGAAAAAATCGGGATCCGCGTGATTGGCGAGGCCTCATACACAAACGAAGCGTTGACGATAACAGGCATGGCCTGGAAAGCGCAAACCGAGGTAAGCGACCTGAACGATTTTCACATTGGCATAATGCCCTTGCCCGATGACGAGTGGTCAAAAGGAAAATGCGGACTAAAAGGCCTGACATATATGGCGCTTGAAATCCCAACCATTATGTATGCCATTGGGGTCAATACCGAAATAATTGAGCATGGCGTTAACGGATTTTTATACAGGACCGATGACGAGCTGGCGGAATTGCTGGAACGACTGGTAAACGATGCGGCTTTGCGCGAGCGCGTAGGGAAGGAAGGACGTAAAACCGTTGAGGCAAAATATTCAGTAAAGGCAAACGCACAAAATTACCTGAACGCTATTCGCAGCGTGGTGCGCTGATTTTTTTGCTGGCTGGGTACAGCCAACATTCTTTTTCGTTGATGTTGCCTGCTTA
>DASPJQ010000051.1:0-2162 GCA_035628535.1 Flavobacteriales bacterium
GGAGTAAAAGGTTATTGGTAAATCAGTCCACAGGCATGGCTGGTTTCTCTGCTTGCGAATAAGTGTTTCATTACGGCATATAATAATTCCCGGGTCTTAGGTTAAGGCGGTTTTCTATATTCACACCATGAATTTAACAGCATGTTTCATTTTTGTGTTCTGTTTTTTGCTGGCCTGCGAAATGCATGAAAAGAGCCAGCCAATTGAACCAACCTGGCAGAAAATTGATGAAGGGCTTGACCTCGCTAATTTTAATTCAACCATCAAATCAGCATGGGGCGATAATAAAATTACCGTTCTCCGCATTGACCCGGCTTATTATAAATTTTCACTCATCAGCGCAAAAGAGGAAAAATGCCGGGCCAAAACCGTTAAACAGTGGGCCCAGGAAAAAAAACAAATTGCCGTTATCAATGCCGGAATGTTCCTGAAAGATCACCTCACCAATACAGGATATATGAAAAATTTCAGTTTTGTAAACAATTCCAGATTAAATGATGACAATGCAGTTGTTGCCTTTAATCGTACCGACAGTTCAGTGAAAGAATTCCAGGTAATTGACCGCGAGTGCCAGGACTGGGAAGTTTTAAACGAAAAGTATCACACGTTTTCGCAGGGTATACGCATGATTGATTGCCACCAGAACAACAAATGGACTAAAGAGGACAAAAAATGGAGCATGGTTTGTATTGGAACAACAAAAAAAGGCGAAGCCTTATTTATTTTTACCCGGTCACCCTATCCTGTTCATGATTTTGTAAACATGTTGCTTAAACTGCCTATAAATATTTATAACGCGCAATACCTTGAGGGTGGACCCGAAGCCTCGCTCTATGTCAACCACAAAGGCGTGAAGGTTGAAAAATGCGGTAGTTATGAAACGGATTTCATAGAAGACGACCGTAACAGGGAGTTTTGGGAAATACCCAACGTGATTGGGATCAGCCGGAAGTAAACCCGGTAAAATCGTGCAATAAATTTACCTAACGGCAGGTGTTTTTGCACAATGTGAAATAAACTTCGCAACCGGTTGGGTTTCCCGGTTGGTTCAGTTTAGTTTTATAAAAACAAAACTTAATCAACAAGCACATGAAAAAAAACTTACTTTTCTTTTCGGCAATGGCAGTTCCTTTTTTTGCCAATGCGCAAATAACATGTCAAACAAAACAAAATGCTCCGCTAAAACCCCAAACGTATGTAGCAACAGGCAATAAATTTGTTGAGTTAAATGGAAACGGCATTGTAAAAAGTTCGGTTACCCGTTCAACCTGTTCTGATAAAATCAAATACGTTGACCGCAGCGGCACGCCCCCAGCGGGAAACCAGATTTATTTAGGAGGTACCGTTGGCTGGAATGAGCTCTTTCAGGTTTATCCGGGATTTACAGGGCAAATTACCCGGATTGATTTTCAAGGTGGGAACTGGGGTTCAACCGAAACAGTGACACTGAAAGTACACCCTGTTTCAAGTGGCGCACCAAGCCTTGCAGTTTTGGGAAGCGTTACCGTAAATGTTACTTCAGCAAGCGGTGAATTTGGGGCCAACTTCTCATCGCCAATCAATGTGACCGGAGGTTTTGCCGTATCGGTTGCAAAGCCGGCAGCCGCTACTGATTCAATATTTGTGTATTATATGGATGAATTCGTGGGTGACGACTTCGCGTATCTTTATAACGGATCTTCTATGTACAGCGCACGCATGGACTATTCTTCAGACATAGACATGATGATACGACCAACCATTCAGTTTTCACTGGGGGCGCCTACATTAAGCGCATCGCCCACAAGCCTGTGTGAAGGTTCATCTTCTTACATTGACATTGTAAGCTATCCTACCTTACCATGGTCGTCAAGCTATTGGAATATATATAACCCTGACGGTTTTTCAGGATCCAGCGCCAACTTTGGCGATGCTTCAACAGGAACACTTCCCTCATCCCATACGTATAACACAGCCGGTTCAATTACCGCTTCTGCTACGGTAACCTATGACGGATGGACAAGCAATTGCACGAGCGATGCAGGTACAGCATCCATAACAGTTAACCCTGATCCCGTTGCCAACTTTTCATGGTCATCAACCAACCTTGCCGTTACGTTTACAAACTTGTCAACCGGGGCAACCACGTACAATTGGTTGTTTGGCGATGGGGGTAATGCTAC
>DASPJQ010000052.1:0-3388 GCA_035628535.1 Flavobacteriales bacterium
GCGCAAAAATTTCTTCCTGCTTCAGGCTTTTATACTGCGGCAGCAAAAGCGCGTCCCAATTTACATTTTCGTGTTTGGCGGTCATAAGGTCATTGAAGCGTTTTTGCTTTAACAGATCTTCCAGAAATTTATTGTACATGAATGTACTTGTTTCAAACCGGGCAGCATATAACTGCTCGTTAATTTTTACAAATCCTTCGGTTAGCTCGCCCGGATTCCCTATAACGTATGAAACAAGGCCCTTGCCCCCTGGATTTATTATCGCGTTCACCTCTTTGACCTGACCTGACCGTTGGGCAATAATGTCAATGTACTGCGAAAGGGTTTCCAACGCAGCCTTTTCCTCCGTTTCAGAGTAATGGTTGTGCAGTGTAATGAAAGGAACTAAATAATTTGAATTTAAATGGTCAACTACGCCCTGGCTTATGTCGTTCGTAAAACTTACTTTTAAATTATCTTTTAAAAAGTGCTTCTCGTAATTTTTACGCAATACGGCTACATTGTCAAACCCCTCTTTTGAATATTTATAGGCAAGGCCAACTGAATACAAATTGTCCTTTGCATTGGCATAATTTACCGGGTCAACTGTATTTGCATAGTAAAAAGGCCTCGCTGAATTTTTTTGTATGTGCCTGCAAATTTCCTGGCAAAATTTCGGAAAATCGGTAAGGTCCTTCGGAGCTGTAAATGCCGGTATACCTATTTCCCTGAAATAGGTGTTCCGGTAATTTTCAAGCAATAAAAGCGAAAGGTTTAAAACCGAAACATCGGTACGTATGCCTTTGGCATTTTGAAGGACCATTGCAGGGTACGTATCATTGTCACCGTTGGTTACCAAAATAGCATTTTCATCGCATGACATCAGCATATTATAGTTCCATGCCAGTAATCCTTCCGACATGTCATTTGATGCGAGCCATTTCTCACAAAACAATTTCACTTGTTCATGATCCCGTTTTGTTTCGTAATAGGTCACAAAGTCATCATACGTTTCGGGCCGTTCAGGTGCAATTTCGTAAGCCTTTTGCAAATACTTAAACCGCGCTTCGTCATGGTTACCGTTGTAAAAAAGCATGTAGTTGCACTCAAATGAATCGGGAATATTTTTTTGGGCATCGGCCACAACCTTGTCCATATCGGCATTTGTTTTCTTTCCCCCGCTTAATTTAATCATTCGCGTGGCCGTATACACATTCAACCATGCCTCGGCATTTTTCGGGTTTTTATTTACTTCGGCCTCCCACAGGGCCAGTTGTTCTTCATACCAGGAAAGCGTTTGATATTGCTTTACTAAAGAATATACTTTTTGCTTTTGGGGTGCACCCACAGCCAAAACAGGGACTGTAATCAAGAGTGCCATACTGATTGCTATATATTTCATAACACTGAATTTTAATAAGTTAATGATTATTGGCGCCAAAAAATTTACAGTAATACTCATAACCCATAAAAAGGTTCAACCAGTATAAAGGAGTTGCCGGAAAAAGCCAGGTAAAACGGAAAAATTAAAAATACCGGTTCAATTATTCTTAAACCATGACTGTCAGGAATAATCGAATTGTATTTTCAGGTGTATGCTTTGCCCGAATTTTGGGTTCCTTTCGAATTTAGATTCTATTTTGTTGGGCCAGTTCAACCGGACAATATCAATAAGACCCAAACCACCCTTTAAGCTGAAATTGGTCAGAAATTCTTTGCTCTCTTCTTTTAACCCTTCAAGGCTGCTGCCGTTCAGGTGCGTAATTTTTTTCTCAAGTGCAAGGGCATCTTTATCCTCCAGGTAATTGTACGTTGATATGAAAGCCTTGGCATCCTGCCATTCAAGGCATAAAAAGCCGGGTATTTTATCGTCAATTTTTTTCGCGTGGCGCTTTAAATTCTGGTTGAGTTCAATAACGGTGTAATTGAAAACCGAGTTTACCGGCAGGTTTTCGGTTTTTTTGAAATTGCCAATCATTTTTAATAGCGATTGCAAAAAAGTGTTTGAAAAATCGCCTGAGTAAAACAGCGTACTGCGGTTGGCCTTAAACAGGGCATCAAGTTCCTTTATGAGTATGGGGGTATTGTCTTCACCAGGTAAATGTGACGCATTGGCGGTTGAATGGATTGGAATTTTTACATGCAGGCGGTAAGCCGAATATAAATTGTCAATAGGAAAAAATTCGTAAAGCAGCGTATTTTTACTTTTACGGGCCATGTCAATTAAGCCCAATCCTGCACCCTTTGTGGTAAACGTATCGCTTGCCAGTACCTCATGGTAAATTTTATTGAGTTCTTCGTGATTTTTGGAATTAACATGATCAAGACGCGCCTTCAGGCCAGGTATATTGCTGTTTTCAATACGGTTTTGGGTAATTACATGAAAACTTTCATAATCTGAAAAAACATAACAAAAATCCTCTGAAGTGCCATTGTGCGCGCTATACCGTTCAACATTTTGCACAGCTTCAACCACCATATACGCTAACCGGTTAACGATAAATTTTTTGAAATACAGTGACAGGTTGGCCTCTACAATGTCAACAATTTTTAACGTAAGGTTGTCTTTATAATTACCTTTGTAATGCAAAAAAAACGGGTACCTGGCTATAATCTCCTGTAAGCTGATGGTTTGTTCCATGCAACCGAAATATAGAAAAATATTTGAAACTGGTTCGGCCCTTAATTTCAAAACTTATGCTTAATGTTAATCCTGTTGAAACCTGAAATAACCGTTGTACAAAATGAGCTTGGAACATTGACTACCCAAAAGTTAGTGCTCAATTTAAAAGCGGGCCGAATAAAATCATGATCCATAATATTGGTTCTTTAAACTATAATTGTATCCGCAATTACGGGGCAATACCAGCAGCCCTTATTATCGGGTAATTCTATTACAACCGCAGTTGCTTCCATCATCCATGGGGAATACGGCTTACTCATAATTTCTCTCGTAATATTAATTCCTGTTGTTCTTGCAGGAATGGTCCATTATATGGGGCATTGAATAATGTTCAACATTAACCGCACAAACCAAAAACCAATAAAAGTAGAAATGGCCTACTTCAAGGAAGGCCGCAAACTTATTAACGGCATACAGAAAGTCATGATAACGTAAAATAAATCCCCTACTTTTATTCCCGGAAAAATATGTTTTACTTTTTGTGCTTAAATAAATCAAACTGTTTTTTTACCTGCTTATTTCATTTTCCTATTATTTGACCGGGAGTTGGATTTCGACAACCGTTGACCATAACGTGGCACTCGTTATTAACACCTACTTCTTTTTTTCGTCTAAAGTTATTTAACATCTGCCTCCTATCTTTTTAACGATAAAAAGGTTTAATTTTCAATTAATTAAAAAGTACCTTCCAGGATATGAACTTTTACCTTTTCATAACCATGCTAA
>DASPJQ010000053.1:0-2238 GCA_035628535.1 Flavobacteriales bacterium
TCAGGTCACCAGGAGCGTGCTCGTCAACATACCCGGTATATATTTCGGTATATATTTCCCTGAAAATTTCAAAATTTTTGGTAACTTCAAATTCATTGGCTCCCGGTGAGCGCAAGGCAATGGCCGAAACGGCAATGACGGGAATAGCCAGGATATATAAAATGTATTTTTTCATACGGACATAATTTTTATTTATAGTGTCATATTGAATACCCCTGTTTCTGAAAATAGTTCACCGGTACAAGGGCATTTCATATTCAAAAAATCAATGTTCTTATAACGGGTTATTCTTCAAATTGTTTAACCAGCCCGGTTAAAATCGTCCACATAATTTGTTTAATTTCCTTAAAATCGGGCACTTTTGTGAATGTAAAAACAAAAACAACAACCACTTGCTTATTATGTGTTTTTAACAGATTTTCAAAAATTGAGCGTTGGGTACGGTATGACTCGCGCATAAGGCGTTTGATTTTATTGCGGTCAACAGCCCGTTTGAATTTCTTTTTTGAAACGCTGAAGGCGGCCTGTAAATGAATACCACCGAGTTCGGTTTCTTTGTAAAAAGCGGTTATTTTAGGGGTGCGCAAGGTCGTTGGCGAGGCAAACACCTCTTCAAAAAGCTTTTTGCGTTTTAAACGCTGCAGGGCATTCAGGGAATGGGTTTTAGTGGCCAAGGGATGATAATATCTTGAAATTAACTGAAAAACGGAATGAAGTTATTTGTTCTTAGCTATTTGTTGTCAGGCAAGCACGCTAACCTGCTTTGCCTTATTTACCCTTTTCATTCCAAAACACCCTGTTAAGATGGCTTTTCAATTCACCCGGATACGAAAATTATTAACAGACACACATGGCACACGTCTTGCTACATGCCCCTGATTAACGAATAACACATAACTATTTATTAGCCTTCAGGTACTGCTCAATGGCCATGGTCATACTGGGCGCATTGGGCATGGGGGCCTGCACATCAAGACGCAAACCGGCTTTTTTAATGGCTTGTGCGGTTGATGTACCAAAAGCGGCAATACGGGTTCCGTTTTGCTTGAATTTAGGAAAATTCTTCATAAGCGACTCTACACCCGAAGGGCTGAAGAATACCAACATATCATAATTTACATTGGTCAAATCGCTTAAATCACTGGCTACTGTTTTGTAAAATACCGATTTGGTGTAGGTGATTTTATTTTCGTCCAGTAACTTGGAGATTTCCTTATTGACAATATCGGAACACGGTAACAGGTAATTTTCTTCTTTGTGTTTCTTAATTACATCCATGAGTTCCACAAACTTTTGTTTACCATGGAAAATTTTGCGTTTACGGAACTGGACATATTTTTGCAGGTAATAGGCGGTTGATTCTGAAATGCAAAAATATTTAAGTGTGTCGGGCACCTGGTACCGCATTTCTTTACACACCCTGAAAAAATGGTCAACCGCATTGCGGCTGGTCAAAATAATGGCTGTGTAATCGGGTAAATTCAGGCGTTCTTTACGCAGTTCTTTTACGTCAACTCCTTCAACGTGGATAAACTCGCGGAAATCGATTTTTACCTTGAATTTACTGATAATGTCAAAGTACGGTGACTTCTCGGCCTCCGGTTTTGGCTGTGTTACGAGTATAGTTTTTACTGCCAAGTTGCTACAATTTTTGGTTCTACACCCTTTTTAATTTAATGTGCCCGTTTCCTTAAAAACCATTGAACCAATGATAAGTAACGGAACGAATTCAAGCGTGCAAAGATATAAAAATAAATACAACAAATTTGCCGAGTATTGGAAGGCAGTTATTAACGATTGTACAATCCTGTACATGTAATTCAGGAATAAAAGCCCCAGGCACGCCAATATTAACCATTTATCAAAAGGTTCCCTTATAAAATAAGCTATTGATACAAGGGGAATAAGCGCATAACCGCATACCTGATTGAAAATTATAAGCCGATAGCGGTTTTCGGTCTGCCCGAAGTCATAGCCTATGAGAAATTGTACAAATTTTAATATAAAAGCGCGACCAATAATCCATGTAAGAACCAAGCCCGTAAGGAGTAAAAACCAAACGGGTTCGCCAAACATGTTTGCCAGGTAGTTTTCAAAATAATTGAGTTCTGCAGGTCCAAATAAATGAACGGCTTTGATTGTTACAAGACTGGCCGCCATGGCAAAAAGTACAAGCGTAATAATTGAATACGGGTGATAAAGTACTAATTCCTTGCGAATGAGCTGTTTTAAATATCT
>DASPJQ010000054.1:0-1698 GCA_035628535.1 Flavobacteriales bacterium
ATTTGTTGTGCGCATTAAACGCAGGTTTGGGCTTATTGGTTTGTCCATTGTAACACCGGCCATTATTTCAATACCGTTTGGTTGCATTATACTTGCCAAGTTTTATCCAAACTGGAAAATTACGGTGCCTGTTTTATTCGCATTTGTAATTTTCTGGTCTTTTTTTCTTACCACGTTCGGGCATTATATTTATGAAGCAATAGGATGGACATAGACCTGGTAATATTCGACCTTGATAACACCATTTGGGACTTTGAAACAAACTCAAGAGAGGCCCTTGTTGAGTTATATGCCGAAGTGAAGAAAGCGCATGGTATTGAACATGATTTCCATGTTTTTCATGCAAACTATGTACAGATAAATTATAAATACTGGTCTGATTATGAAAAAGGACTTATCAATAAACACCATTTGCGTTATGGCCGTTTTTATGATGCATTTGCGAGTGTTGATTTTCACAATAAAACCATTGCAGAAACGGTGGCTGACAAATATGTAACAGTAAGCCCGTTTAAAACAATTGTTTTTGACGGCACATACGAAATACTTGAGTACCTGTGTAAAAAATATAAGCTGGCCATTATTACAAACGGATTTAATGAAGTTGTGGCGCATAAAATAAAGAACTGCGGGCTAGACAGGTATTTTAACCATATTCAAACTTCCGAAGATGCAGGGCATCAAAAACCTCATCCGCGTATTTTTGAAATCGTTCTTGAAAAATTTAATGTGGGCGCAAAAAAAGCGGTAATGATTGGTGATAACCTGGAAACGGATATTGCAGGAGGCAAAAATTCGGGGATGCATACAATATTGTTTGACCCGAAAAAACAGCACGATGGTTATGCCGATTTAAAAATAGACCATTTGAAACAATTAAGCAATTATATTTAATCATGAGCAATGCATTTATTGTTAACGGTGTTAGAACCGGCATCGGAAATTTTGGAGGGACCCTGTCGGCCGTACGTGCCGATGACCTTGCAGCCGTAGTATTGAAAGCGCTGGTTGAAAAAAATAAAAATTTGGATCCGTCATTAATTGAAGATGTGATATTGGGCTGCGCCAATCAGGCCGGTGAAGACAACCGCAACGTTGCACGTATGGCCCTCTTGCTTGCAGGTTTACCCATAAGCGTAGGTGGTGAGACCGTTAACCGGCTTTGCGCTTCGGGCATGGGCGCTGTTATGAATGCGTCCAATGCGATCAATACCGGCCATGGCGATTTTTATATTGCAGGAGGTGTTGAACACATGACGCGCGCGCCCTGGGTCATGTCAAAAGCAAGTGCGGCTTTCGGGCGCGACTCGCAGTTATTTGATTCGAGTTTTGGCTGGCGTTTTGTAAATCCTAAAATGAAAGAAATGTATGGAACAGATGCTATGGGTGAAACGGCCGAAAACCTGGTGGATAAGTACAATATTTCACGCGAAGACCAGGACAAGTTTGCATGGTGGAGCCAGCAAAAAGCCTCCAAAGCCATTGCGCGCCTGGCCGAAGAAATTATTCCTGTACATATCCCGCAACGCAAAGGCGATGCACTGGTTTTTGCAAAAGATGAATTTGTTAAAGCCACTACCACGCGTGAAGGATTGGCCGCGTTAAAACCAGCTTTCAGGAAGGACGGTACAGTTACTGCGGGCAATGCATCAGGGCTCAATGATGGCGCTGTAGTGTTGCTGCTTGCAAGCGAAAACG
>DASPJQ010000055.1:0-1033 GCA_035628535.1 Flavobacteriales bacterium
GTGCAACGTCCACACTCGGTACATGTGTAGGCATCCATCAAATTCTTCCAGCTGAGGTCAAATACATCCTTGGCACCAAACTTCCTATGCTCTTCCTGGACCGCTTCTGTTGGAACCGTTTCCGGCTGCATGGCATACAACACTTCCCTTTGTATTTCCGGCATGTTTACCATTTTGCCCTGGGGCTTTAACCAGGTATAATAGGTATTGGGGAAAGCAAGAATTACATGCAGATGCTTTGAATAAGGCAGGTAATTTAAAAACACGAATATACCTGCAATGTGCAGCCACCATGCAGTGCGTTCAATGAGTATCAATGTAGATGTATCAACGTTTTGAAATAGAGGAGCGATGATGCCTGAGATCCAAAAATCAGCCGTTTGATAGTAATGCTCTGCACCTTTTAATTGTAAAGCTTTATCAGCAGCATTCATGGTTAGGAACAGCGACATTAATACAATTTCAAAGATCAAAATGTTGTTGGCATCGCTCTTAGGCCAACCATTCAATTCTCCCATAACCAACCTGCGTACTTTCACAAAGTTCCTTCGCAATAAAAAGATGACACAGGATGCTAACACCAAAAATGCAAGTACCTCAAAAAAGTTAATTACAAATGTGTAGAAATTGCCGAGGTAAGGAGCAAACAAACGGTGCGTGCCGAATATGCCGTCCAGAATAATTTCCAGTATCTCTATATTGATGATGATGAAACCGGCATAAACAATAAAGTGCAAAATGGCAACGATCGGTTTGTCAAACATCCGCTTTTGTCCAAATGCCATTAGCAATACGTTTCTCCAGCGGTCAGGGTGGGGTTCGAATTTTTCATCCCTGCCCAGGTTAATATTCCGACGAATAAAACCGGCTTTTTTTACAAACAACCAGATAGCAACACCCGTTAACAGTATAAATAAGATTTGTTGTGCCAATTGCATACCGCTACAATTAAAATAAAAGGTAAAGGTTCAAAACTTGAAAGTGTGGATATATCAGATTTTACTTTTTACTTTTAAGCTTTCACTTTCTAAAC
>DASPJQ010000056.1:0-1036 GCA_035628535.1 Flavobacteriales bacterium
AGCCACTACACGCAATTTTACGCTGAATACAGGCATAAATACCGTTAACGGTGCATCAGTTGGTTTTGCAAGTTTTATTTATGGCACCAACGGTAAAGCACTTTATTTAAAAAACAACGGCATGTTGCCTGCCGGTAACTATACCTATTGTGTAAAAATTATTCCGTTGGGCGTTGTGGAGGATGGCGATGTATATTGTGAGGATTTTGAAGCTTCAACCGATGATTTTTTGAGCCTGGTTACGCCTTATGATAAAGAAGAAATTGAAACGAAATTACCGTTGCTCACATGGACGCACAGCGAACCGTTCAATACACTGGCAAAAAATGAATATTTCAAATTAATTGTTACCGAAATAAAAAAGGACCAGAATGCCGAACAGGCCGTATATGCCAACCCCGTTGTATTTTCAAAAAATTTCGTAGCAACCCACAGTGTACCTTACCCCCAGGACGCAAAAGAACTTGAGGAAGGTAAATCCTATGCATGGCAGGTACAAAAAATAGCCAATAACATTATTGTAAATAAAACCGATGTATGGGAATTTAAGCTGGCCAAAAAAGAAACCACCGAACCCCTGAAATATGCTTTATTGAAAAAGACGCAGGATGGCGGTTTCTTCAATTGCATAAACGATGCGCTCTATTTCCGTTTTGACGAAGAATATGTTAGTGGTGATTTGCATTACGAAATCCTGAATAACAAAAACGAGTCTATTAAGCCGCGAATTAAAAGAGATGATCAAAGCAAGGACGAGCTTATTCTAAACAGCGGTGTCAACCGCTTTGAACTCTCGCTTACTGATTATAAATTAAAGGAAGGATATTATACACTTGTTGTGTTAAACGCTAAAAAAGAAAAGTTTTATTTGAGGTTCTATGTCGCTAAGTAGATTAAAGGATGTTTTTTACATAGCCTGTTTAGGCGTATTGTTTTGGTTTGTTTTTATCGGTAAGGAAAAACCGCAAAAATTCGGTTATATTGATGTAAAAAGGGTTTTTGATGAATTTGACCTGAAGAAGGAATTGCAAAAAAA
>DASPJQ010000057.1:0-1688 GCA_035628535.1 Flavobacteriales bacterium
AATTGATAGTCAGAAATTTTACATGATTTAAAAATGGAATCAATATGCTGCCAGGGAGTATTTTGTTGAAACAAGACACTTGTTTTAGCTGTCAGGATATATCCCTGAGATTGCATCTCACAATACACCCCCCTGACCGGAAACAGAGATGAGACTTTTTCAAGTGAATCGGGATTTATATATAGTATAATTCATAACCGCATCCCGCAAGATTGAGGAGTGGGCCATTTTTGGCAACACTTTTTCTCCACTCTTCATACCCGTTTTACGCCAAGTGAAATAAGTTTTTGTTTATCGATCTGACTGGTTGAATCGAATGCAATTGAATAAGTGTCAGAATAAATTGTTGCATTTATCTGAACATTGTCCTTATACACGTGTTTCCGGAATACCTTCTCTTTTTTAATCAATACGAAAGCTGTAAGCCATATGCTTAAAAAAGAAAAAATTGTGAAAGTGATCCTATTCAATTTGAGAACTTATACACTTAATAACAGGGATTTCCCACGACATTTTTTCGCAAAAAATGCCGCTTAAGAACATTAAGCAGCATTTTCCTATAAATGTACCCAGAGCCGGAGTCGAACCGGCATGCCTGTGAGGGCACTGGTGTTTGAGACCAGCGCGTCTACCAATTCCGCCATCTGGGCATTTTCCGATAAAATCGGATTGCAAAAATAGGATTTACAGGCAAACCGCCAACATAAATTTTAACACGCGTATTTTATTTGCTAATCAACCTCTTTGCACTTTAACCGGAAAAGGTTACACCCTCGTAAATCAAACGCCTCCAACCGAAACATTTTTTCTTTTTTCCTGTTTCTCAAACATGGGAACAATTATGAAAAATAACAAGATAAAGACGCTATACGACCTGGCTTTCAGGTCAGGAACAACCATTAAACTTGTTAGTCTCATAACGCTTTACCGCATTGTAACAGCCCCGGTCCTGGTTGTCCTCATCCTTACCGGCAACCTTGAAGTATTTAAATGGATGTTGCTGGCAAGTTTTATTACCGATGCCATTGATGGTTATATTTCGCGCCTGCTTAATGTAAACAGCCCTCTTGGCGCCAAAATTGATTCCATTGGTGATGACCTTACCGTTATGGCTGCCATTGGCGGGCTTATAAAATTTTATCCCGGCTTTTTCAGCAACCATTGGGTACCCATTGCAATACTACTTTCTATTTTTGCCATACAACTCAGCTACGCGCTTATAAAATATAAACGCATAAGCAGCTTTCATACCTATGCTGCCAAAACTGCCGGGGTGGCCCAGGCTGTTTTTTTGCTTTGGGTTTTTCTGCTTGACCAGGTAAATATCCCTTTGTTTTACCTGGCCATTGTGCTTACCGCCATTGAATTGATTGAAGAAATTATATTGGTTTGGCTAATTCCCAAATGGAAAAATGATGTAAAAGGCCTGTTTTGGGTGTTACGCAAAAAGTCAAAGGTCTGAAACCATATAGTTTGGCATATCTTATTCCTAAGCCATTAAGACATCCTGGTTCATTCCGGAATGCCTGAGGTGAATGAGTTAACGGAGCTTAAGTTATTCTTAGCGTTTCAAAATATGCGTTACTTAAATTTTACGCTCAAGTGACGTTTTTCTGTATACATTTAGCTGTACAAAAAAACCACTATGGAAATTTGGGAAGAATACAAAACCATTATCATTTTAGGCT
>DASPJQ010000058.1:0-8689 GCA_035628535.1 Flavobacteriales bacterium
AAGAGTCAAAACAAAAACAGGAATGACAAGTGGCCGCCAAAAAGGGTGGCCCGGCTTATAAGGCTATACCCCAATTTTTCGTGGAGTGGAATAAAATACTCGAATTCAATCATTTCAAACGATGGGCAAAAAGCCCCATCAAATATGGTTTGAATCACTAACCTTCGGCCGAAATGCAAATCATACCCAATTCCCGCTCCAATAAAAAGGCCAACATTGTCGGCAAACACATCGGTTGAATCGGCATCCCAAACAGGGGCACCGTTCAGGGTAAGTTCTTTTTTTTGGTACAGTCCCCTGAAATTAAATTGCACTAAAATGGGATTAAGGGCCGACTTGCGAAAGCCTTTTATCATTTTTACCGGATACCAGTTCAGGCTGATTCCTGCTCCGGGTAATTGCACCTTTAACTTCAATTCACCGCCCTGGTACGATACCGATTGCATAAAGCCATAGCTGAAATGCACCTGGGTGTAAAGATAGTCCTTCACCTTTCGCTCATAAAAGAAACTTGCCAGGGGCGTATGGGTAAAACCCGGTTGGGGCGAGGTAACCGTATCGCCCGAATTGTATTTATCAAGCAATTCGTCCCATGCAGGGGCCCTGAAACGGTAAAATCCACCACTCAACCCAAATGCATTTTTTTGCGCGTGCATTGTATGGCACACTAAAATACTAAACGCTAATGCCAACGTTTTTTTCAAACCTGCTTAAATGTTATGCAGTTCACGCGTTAAATCGTCATGGGTAATAATGCCTATGAATTTGTCCCACTCGTGGGGTTTGGCCATGAATTTACCGATGTTCACCTTGCGTGATTTCCCATGCATGTTGACGTAAACCTTGTTGTCAATAACCTGCAGGTCGGCATAGGAATTAAACGGGTAACGCCTGGCTTCCATGCCCAGGCGGTTGAACAGTACAATTTCATTGGGGCGTAATTCAAAGTAAGGTTGTACCAGGTACATGATGCCAATGAGCGTAAGCATGGCACAAACCAAAAGCTGCAACGGCTGGCCATGGCCTACGCTCAGCAACCATATATTGGCACAAAACAACACAATACCGGAAATGGTAAAACCAATACCCCAGCCCTGTTTAAAATAAACTTTCATGGTTTGAATCAAAATCAGTTTATCAAAATTAACCAATTACCGTTTGCCGGGTGAATAATATTAACACCGGGCAAATACTTTAACAAAGCGCTGGTTCCCACCCGTTGTTTTCGTTGAAAATTTAACAGCCTGCTTCCTGGTTTATGAATAAATTTTATTTCTGTAACCTTTTAAGAGCGCTGGCGTTCCATTTAAAAAAAATCGCAGCGCATGAAGTAAAGCTTTACCACATTTAATGGTTGAATTATGACAGGTAGAGTTTTCATGTGTTTCATACTTTTTGGAACAATAGTTGTTAACGGGTATTCGAATGAAGGCCCTGTTAAACTCATTCAAACGATATATAGTAAAAAAGCGGTCAGGCTGGTGCTGAAAAATATGGGTAAAAAGGTTGGGAGTGGTACCAGCCTGTCGCTTTTAACATACTACGAAAAAAAATCAAAGGCAAAAACGGGACTTAAATTTTCTCTTAGCAAAAAAGCGTTGCCGTATATAGCCGTGGGCGATGAATTGTATTTCAGCGGCACGTACAAAAACACGCACGTAAACAACGCTATTGAAAGTACCAGTTCATATGCCGGTCCAATGCGGTATGCCATTGTGGTGGGTTTAAAAGATGAAAACACCCTTGTAATTGCCTGCCAGAATATGCACAATGGCGCTCCTTCAAAAGCGTTCCTGAACGTTACCGAACTCAAAGTGGAGGATCCCAACCGGTATGAAAACATAAATGTTTATGGTTTAGTGCCCAAAAACAAACGCGTAAAACCCGAAAAGCTTCTTAAGAACAGTGAGGATATTTATGAAATAACCCGGAACAATAAGGAAAAAAGCAATTACTTTGTGGAAACTGATTTCACGAAGTAGTGCATGGGATTACTTGATGAACCACAAAAACAGAAAGACCTTGTTATAACGGGCAACAACCGCCTCACGCGCGGCAGTATTTTTGCGGTCATAACCCTGGTATGGTTCATTTTTTTGTTTTCGTTTATTGACATGAACTGGCAGAATTTCACGCCCACTGCCCCCTTTGTTGGGATAACTGATAAACACAAATACATTTTTTATTTCATTTGCTTTTCGTTTTTCATCAGTTCGCTCGTTTTTTCGTTTGTATTTTTTAAGAACAACATGCAGCCGGCCGATTTGCTTATGCGTTTTGCCTGCATCATCATTTTTTTTGTCCTGGTATATTTGTTTTACCTGTTGATCAGGTACGGTTTGCAAACGCAGCGGGAACTGTTTGGCGGTGGGCTTGCTTTTATACGCACCCCTGGCATTGCTATCAAAATACTTAATACCGGCATTACGTTCCTGCTGTTTTATTTGTTGTTTTACCCGTTCATTCTATTTTTCGGCAAGGTGTTCTATAATGGAAATTTCGGTATAAGCGGGTTCATTTTGTGTTTTTTTATTACCGCAATTTTTCATATTTCGCTTTACCTGCTTATGGATCTTGCGCCCAAACTTGAAAAAACCAGCCTGCCTGTTTCCGACTGGATTGTTACGTTGTTTTTTACCCTTTCGGCCTTTGGCATGGGTGTTATTTCGGGCAATGAAAAGAAACCGGTAAAAAAATCGCGCAGGGTTTCTTCAATAGAAAATTTGCACCGGTATTGATTCCGGAAACGAGCACGCTGATGAATCGTGTAATTTTGAAATTAAACGCTGCACAATCCCTGGTGGGGAACATGAATATCAGTTAATAAATTACCTTAAAGCAACTAATATAGAACGAGGCCTCTTACTAAAATTTCGGCAAGTCTCCCCAAATTAAACAAAAAGTACTAAATCAGGTTGTTCAGCAACATTATCATCAAATAAGTACTGAAGGTTTGTGAAAGGAATCGGTGTCCCAAAATAGCAGTTAGATCAAGAAAGATTGTTTTTTGACAGCGAAAGTCATGGCCATCTGCGTCATCAGCGTTCTGAGGAATGCCCAAACCCATGCCCACTAACAACCAACAATTATGCTATACGCAACTTGCATCTTTCGCATTATTCTTTTTTTCATTCAGCATTAATGAAGCCGCACCCAGCACAGCCGCATCGTTTTCGGCCAGGCCTGAGCGAAGAATGGGAATTTTGTTTTTGTAAATCTGCAATAAATT
Organism: Flavobacteriales bacterium; assembly: GCA_035628535.1. GTDB lineage: Bacteria > Bacteroidota > Bacteroidia > Flavobacteriales_D > UBA2798 > DASPJQ01. The sequence continues at coordinate 3,230 of DASPJQ010000058.1, forward strand.
TTCTTCGAACTTATGCCGTAAGGGATCAAGCAATATGTGCCCGGCATTGGTAGGCCCCCCGAATATAAAAATGGCTTTCGGACTTAAATAGGCCACAGCATTGGCCAGTATAAACCCCAGGTAAAAGGCGGTCTTATCAAATGTTTCAAGCGCCTGTTTGTCACCAGCAAGGGCCATGTCGGCAACTTGTTTGGAATCGGTTACGGCCTTGTTGCCCGAAATTTCATGGTATGTTTTTACGATGCCGCCTGCGCTGCAATACGTTTCAACACAACCCCTGCGCCCGCAACCGCATAAACGGCCATCGCGCTTTATAATTACATGGCCAATTTCACCCGCAAAACCATCGTTCCCGTACACCAATTGCCCGTTGACCACAATGCCGCTGCCAACACCCGTGCCAAGAGTAATAAAAATGAAATCACGCATGCCTTTTGCATGCCCGAAAATCATTTCACCCAGGGCGGCCGCATTGGCATCATTGGTGACTTTTACGGGAACATGAAATTTATCTTCAAAAATTTTAGCCAGCGGTACAATGCCTTTCCAGGGCAGGTTGGGCGCAAATTCAATGTTGCCTGTATAAAAATTTCCATTGGGAGCGCCTATGCCTATGCCTTCAAGCTGAACATTGTTGGCGGCAATATACGGTTGCACGGTTTTGTAAACGGTGTGGGCTAACTGTTCAGGGCCTTCTGCAGCACGGGTTGATACGCTTGTTTTGAACGAAATATGGCCATGTTCGTTAACCAGTCCTATTACCGTATTGGTGCCACCTATATCAATGCCTGCTACTACCTTCATCGTAATTAATACCAGAATTTAATAAAATGTGCTTGGCTTTCCAGGCGTAAAAGGCCAGATAGGCAAAACACGCCACACCCACCAAATAACTCCATTTAATGCCTAAAAGCCCATCGTCTGCTAAATATCCCTGTAGTAAACTAATGAAACCACCGCCCATAATCATCATGATTAAAAATCCCGATCCCTGGTTGGTATATTTGCCCAGGCCCGAAATGGCCAGTGTAAATATACATGGCCACAGTGTGCTGCAAAACAAGCCTACACTTATAAACGCATAGGCACTAACGCGTGCATCGGTTGAAAGCATGCCGGTAAAAAGCGCAATAATTCCCATCAACGAAAAAATGAGCAGCTGGCGTGCCGGGTTGCCCTTGCTCATGAAATCGGCAACAATCAGGACCAGGATTACGCCCGCATAATAATAAAACGGTCCAATGTCATTACCAACTATATAATTTATTGCTAAAAACAAGCCAAAAGCCAAATACGGCATGATTACGCTAAGCAGGGTGCGGATATTTTTATCGCCCGAAAAAACTCCGGCAGCACTGGTCCACCTTCCAATCATAAGACTGGCCCAGAACAACGAAACAAAGGGTGCAACCCTGTCGGTTGGCAGGTCCATTTCCTTTTCCAAAAAAGCGCCCAGGTTTCCACCGGTGCTTACTTCAACACCTACATACACAAAAATAGCAACCATGCCCAACCACAGTTGCGGGTAACGCAAGGCATGGCCAAGATCGCTATAACGGTTTTCTTTTTTTACGGCAATGCGGTCAAGCGTTTTATCATCGTCAGTCACGTCATGGTGTTCAACCGTGGGTATTTTATCGGGTATGGATGAGAATTTAAATAAAAGCGCCACAATTACAAATGCCAACCCCAAAATGAGATAAGGCGTTTTAATGTTTTCAATATTGGCTTTGGCGTTACCGGCCGTAACTGAGCCAAAAATGGCCAGGCTAACCAATACCGGTCCAATGGTGGTGCCAATGTTGTTTATACCGCCAGCAAGGCTCAGGCGTTGTGACCCCTTTTTAGGGTCACCCATATTTATGGCTAACGGATTGGCGGCCGTTTGCTGAAGCGAAAAACCCAGGCCTACAATAAATAAACCCGTAATCATTAAATTGAACGAAGCAGTATTTGCAGCCGGAATGAACAACAGGGTTCCCGCAGCTGAAATGAGCAAACCCAGTGCAATGCCGTTGCGGTAGCCCATGCGGTTCAATAAATCGCCACCTGTTGAGGCCGAGGCAATGTAATAAATTACCGAACCAACCGTGTATGCAATGTAAAAAGCGAATGATATGAGCTGTGACTGCCACTGTTCAAGGCGCAGTTCGTTTTTAAAAACGGGAATAAGAATGTCATTGGAAGCCGCAACAAATCCCCAGAAAAAAAACACGGAAATAAGTGTCAAAATGGATCGACTCATACTTGTTTGATTAATAATTCATTTGGAATTGCACTCCAACCAAACAATTGCAACTCCGTTAGTTTCATAAGCGGGTTCCAGCGCCTGAAACGATTTCGGTTACAAGTATACTTAAAAAAACGCAAGGTTGCCCGTTAAAATCTTCGCTATATTCACAGCGCTTAAGTTTATAAAAAATCATTCTTGCATGAAAAGAGTATTGATTACAGGGGCCGCAGGTTTTTTGGGTTCACATTTATGTGACCGGTTTATAAAAGAAAAACACCACGTTATTGGTATGGACAACCTGATTACGGGTGATTTAAAAAATATTGAGCACCTTTTCAAATTGAAGCAGTTTGAATTTTACCACCACGATGTTTCCAAATTTGTACATGTGCCCGGCCATCTTGATTATATCCTGCATTTTGCATCGCCTGCCAGCCCTATTGATTACCTTAAAATTCCCATTCAAACCTTAAAAGTGAGTTCATTGGGAACGCATAACCTGTTGGGACTGGCCAAATCAAAAAAAGCGCGCATTTTGGTTGCTTCAACCAGCGAAGTGTATGGCGACCCATTGGTTCACCCGCAAACAGAGGATTACTGGGGTAATGTAAACCCGGTAGGGCCGCGCGGTGTATATGACGAAGCCAAGCGTTTTATGGAAGCCATGACCATGGCTTACCACACGTACCATGGTGTTGAAACGCGCATTGTGCGCATTTTTAATACGTATGGCCCGCGTATGCGGTTGAATGACGGTAGGGTATTGCCGGCTTTCATTGGCCAGGCGTTAAGGGGCGAAGACCTTACCATGTTTGGCGATGGCTCGCAAACCCGGTCATTTTGTTACGTTGATGATTTGATTGAAGGAATTTATCGTTTATTGATGAGTGATTATGTAATGCCTATGAACATTGGCAACCCCCAGGAAATTACCATCAAACAATTTGGCGAAGAAATTATTAAACTCACGGGCACTGCACAAAAACTCATTTCAAAACCATTACCACAGGATGATCCTAAACAGCGCAAACCCGATATTACCAAAGCTAAAGAAATATTGGGATGGGAGCCTACAGTAAGCAGGGCCGATGGTTTGAAAATCACGTATGCATATTTCAAGTCGCTTTCAAAAGAAGAATTATTTAAAACGGAGCACAGGCATTTCAACTAAAAAAAGAAATTCGACATTAGCAGCAGGCAGTTATGCGAAACACTTTTTAGCAAGCAGTTTGCATCAGACAAACCTTAACGATTATTCATAATCTTGCGTTATAGGCCTGTTGGTTGGATGGACCTTGCGGCTTGACTGCCACTGCCTGCTGCCGCTGCATATGCATTCAAAATCACCCGTTAAAAATTCAAAAACGAAGTAACTATTTTCCTTTATAACGTTTAATAACCCGGTGTTTAAAACATTTTGACCCACCTTTTAATTATACCCATAAATCAATGAAATTAGCCCTCATGAACCACAGTCTTTTCTTTTTTCTCATTTTGTTTTGTGCCTTCCAATGTGCCAGCCAGCCTGTTAAGTCCCAGGAAAAAACCAGGGACGGGTCAGTAAAAGGCGCTGAGTACGTAAAAAATTATTATGACAAAAAAGGCGATTTTCCGCGTACTGAAGGGCATTTGTGCAACGATGGGTTTAGCGGGGTGGGCTTGCAGTGCGGTGTTTGGAAATACTGGTACCCTAATGGCAAGTATGAAGAAGTTTCGCACTGGTACAAGGGAAAACTGCATGGCGCCATTACCAAATATTATGAAAACGGGAACAAAAAGAACGTAGGTTTTTTTGACATGGGCGTGCAGGACAGTTTGAATGAAAATTACCATGAGAACGGAAAACTGTCTGAAAAAGGGTTTTATAAAAACGGAACCAAAACCGGTGTGTGGCAGTATTTTGATGTGAATGGAAAATTAATTGAAGAAGAAGACCATAAAGCTGATGGTACCGTTCTGATCAATTACCATGTTGATGAGGTAAGCGGCCAGGCTACGGTAAAAGACGGCACAGGCCAAATCACCTATTACTACGATAAATCGCGCAAGCGCCAGTTCATTGAATACAAAGGCGGGAAAATGGACGGCACGTTTGAAGAGTACAACCCTTCGGGTGTAAAAATCATTGAAGGTACGTTTACACAAAACATCAAGCAGGGCGAGTGGAAATACAATTACCACAGCGGAAAACCCAAAGAGAAAATGCAGTACAAAAACAACCTGCTTGAGGGACCGTATATTTCCTGGTATGAAAACGATACACTTAACATTAAAGGCAACTACGCCAATGGTAAAAAAACCGGTAAATGGGAGTGGTATTTTGAAGACGGGAAACCCGACATGTTCGGTTCGTTTACCGATGATGAACTGGATGGCGACTGGATGTATTACCATGAAAACGGGCAGGTAAGTTATACCGCCCAATACAAAATGGGAAAAAAAGATGGTAAGTGGGAATATTTTTACAAGGGCGGTGAGCCGTGGATTACCGGGAACTATGTTGACGATGAAAAACAGGGTGAGTGGATAACCAAATACGAAAACGGGCGAACGCTTTCGCAGGGCAGTTATGAAAAAGGCAGGGAAGACGGCCTGTGGAAAAACTGGTATGAGAATGGAACGCTCAAGGATGAAGGTGAATTCAAAGAAGGCAAGCAGCAAGGCGTTTGGGCGGGTTATTATCCCAACGGAAAACCCAATTACTCCGGTAATTTTAAAGAAGGGTTTAAAACCGGCAAATGGAAATATTATTTCCAGAACGGCAAATTAAAAGACGAAGGCGAGTTTAAAATCGTGGAAAAAACCGAAAAACTTGAAGCGGCCAACAGCAAAAACAAGGCCGGTAAAAAATACAAGGAAAGTGAAAAAAGCGGGCATTGGATAGGGTACGATGAGCGTGGTGCAAAAGTGAGCGAGGGTTCCTACAACGATGGTGAAATGGACGGCACCTGGAAATACTATTTCCCGGGTGGCGAAGTAGCTGCCGAGGAAATCAATTATAAAAATGGCAACCTTGACGGCAAATCCATATCCTATACACGCACAGGTAAAATTTCCACGTCAACCGAGTATAAGGACGGCCTGCGGCATGGACACAGCATTGTGTATGACAAAAAAGGCAAACTGCTACAGGACAAAATTTACGAGAACGGTAAAATTAAAACTGACGATAAAGTGCAGTTTACACCTGGGCATCATTAGCCACATTGGGAACAATGAATCCGAAA
>DASPJQ010000059.1:0-3263 GCA_035628535.1 Flavobacteriales bacterium
TTTTGGCGCCTGCCGAACCCTGGCGTCCGGAGGCAAATAACAATACCTCGTTCTTACGGTCCATAAACATGGGCGTAAAATCATAGTCGGTTGAGTTGATTACGGCTTCGTTGGTAATGATGTGGCGCGTAGGATTGGACATCCATTCCTGTGATTTTTTACAGGCCTCTTCCATTTTTTCACCGCGCTTATCCCCCGATTTTTGGAAATACAGTACAAAATTCTTTTCAGCGTCCTTGTATTTGTCTTTGGCTTTATCGTTGGCCTGCTCACGCTGGGCTTCGGCTAAATACCAGTAAATAATGGGATCTTTATAATCGGCTTCAAGCGCCTTTTTGTAAAAGAACTCAGCCTGGTCGGGTTGTACAATTTGCCGATAGCATTCACCTGCAAGGAAAAGGTATTTTGCCTTTTTTTCAATTTTCTTTTCCTTTTCAGCAGCAATTTTAAATTTTTCCTTTGCTTCGAAATATTTTTCGTTTTTGTAATCGTATAGCGCTTCTTTTCCGTAATTTTTTTGGCCATTAACCTGGCTTGTACAAAGCGTTGCTGCCACAAACAGCATTGTAAGTTTAGTCGTTAATTTCATAAGTATATTGCTACCTCGTTTTAAAAGCTAATTGCGAATGTAAGAATTATAATCAAATGGTTATCCTCAAATGTTAAAAAATCAAGGATTTGCCGGTTTCATGTTATTCCTGTTTAAAATGGTTTGCTATGACCGGAAAATCAAGGACATTACTTTGTCCTGCCAACCGGTCATTAAACTGTTTTAGCCTGCTGGTTCCCCTATAAAATTGGGATAAAAACAGCTTCTTGCTATTCAGTCTTTCGTGTGTAATGCTGTTCCTGTTTTGCATACATTATGCATTTACAGGGTTTATGGAGGGTGCGGTCAAAAGTAACCATATGCAATGTAAAAAAAGAGAAAAAATTGCAATAAAACGTTAATAACGAAATAGTTGTAAGCTGAAAAAGGCCTTCGAAAAGGCCTTTTTCAACGATCTGAAAGGATTTATTACTTGGTGAACAGCAACTCACGCATTTTTGGTAAAGGCCAAAGCTCATCATCTACCATGATTTCAAGTTTGTCAACATGGTACCTTATTTCTTCAAAATACGGGCGTACCTTGTCGCAATAAGCAGTGGCCATAGCATGAGCGCCATCCAGGTTATTCGCGTTTTTGCGCGCCTCAACCATTTCTTCGGTAAGTGTAATTATTTTGTTGGTATGGTCGGCAACTTCCTCCAGTAGTTTAATGGTTGGTGCGGCCATTTTTTTACCGGCCGCTCCCAATGTGCTTTCAAGGTTGCGTATGTTATCGGCTAGTTTGTTTTGGTATTTAATGGCTGTTGGTACGATGTGGGTGAGTGCAAGGTTTTCAATCATACGGCCTTCAATTTGTATTTTAAGTGCGTACCGGTGCAGCTCAATTTCATGACGGGCCTCCAGTTCGCGTTCAGTGAAAATACCCATGTCGCCATACAATTTAATTGTTTCCTTACGGCTTAAAACATCCAGTGCACGAACAGTATCCTTTAAGTTTGACAAACCGCGTTTGGCTGCTTCTTTTACCCATTCTTCACTATAACCGTTGCCTTCAAAACAAATTTTCTTTGATTCCACTATGTATTTGCGCAGGATCTGTAAAATCACTTCATCTTTTTCGCCCCCTTTTTCAATTTGTTTGTCAACTTCAGCCTTAAAAATGCGCAATTGCGAAGCCATAATGGTGTTCAAGGCAATCATGGCGTTGGCGCAGTTGGCCGAAGAGCCCACCGCACGGAATTCAAATTTGTTACCGGTAAATGCAAAAGGCGAGGTACGGTTACGGTCGGTATTGTCAAGCATGATTTGCGGGATTTTACCAATGTTAAGCTTGAGGTCGGTCTTGTCTTCAGGTGTCATCTTCCCCGACTTTACATTTTTCTCCAGGTCTTCCAACACCTGTGTCAACTGGGTACCAATGAATGCTGAAATAATTGCAGGCGGGGCTTCGTTTGCACCAAGGCGATGATCATTGGCTGCCGAAGCAATGCTGGCGCGCAATACATCAGCATGGTCGTGAATGGCTTTTAATGTATTGATGAAAAACGTCAAAAACATCATATTTGATTTGGGCGTTTTTCCAGGACTTAACAGGTTTTTGCCGGTATTGGTTGCCATTGACCAATTGTTGTGTTTTCCCGATCCGTTTACACCTGCAAAAGGTTTTTCATGCAGCAAAATCCTGAAATTATGTTTGCGCGCAATTTTTTCCATTAAATCCATGAGCAACTGGTTATGGTCATTGGCAACATTCAGTTCTTCAAAAACCGGTGCGCATTCAAATTGATTTGGTGCAACTTCATTGTGGCGCGTTTTTAGCGGAATACCCAGGCGGTGCGATTCATACTCAAGTTCTTTCATAAAACCAATGATGCGCTCGGGAATGGAGCCAAAATAATGGTCTTCCAACTGCTGACCCTTGGCAGGGGCATGACCAAATAAGGCACGACCGCTCATCATGATATCGGGTCGTGCATTGTACAGTGCTTCGTCAATCAAAAAATATTCCTGTTCCCAACCCAGTGTCACGGTAACTTTTGTTACGTTTTTATCAAAATATTGGCAAATTTCGGTGGCAATTTTGTCAATGGCGCTTATGGCTTTCAGCAAAGGCATTTTATAATCGAGTGCCTCGCCCGTATAAGAAATAAATATGGTGGGAATGCAAAGTGTTTTGCTGAAAATAAATGCCGGTGATGAAGGGTCCCATGCGGTATACCCGCGTGCTTCAAATGTGTTGCGTATGCCCCCGTTGGGGAAACTGGATGCATCGGGTTCCTGTTGCACGAGCATGCTGCCTGAGAACTTTTCAATTGATTTTCCACCTTCAATCGGCTCAAAAAAAGCATCGTGTTTTTCAGCTGTGGCATCGGTCAACGGCTGAAACCAATGGGTGTAATGCGAACAGCCTTTAGCCATGGCCCATTCTTTCATGCCCTGGGCCACCAATTCGGCAACTTCGCGGGTCAATTTGGTACCTTCATTAATGCAAGCCTTAACATTGGCGTATACTTCAGGGGTCAAATGTTGGCGCATGGCAAAATCATTGAAAACATTTTCGCCAAAGTAATCGCTCACCTTGTCGGATGAGGGGGTTATGTATTTAGGGGCCCTGTGATACAGGTCCTCAAGTGCTTTAAAACGGATGGTTGCCATGATTTTTTATGAATTTTTGACAAAGCTAGTCAAAAAAAGGGGGGTAAAGTCAAAAAAA
>DASPJQ010000060.1:0-18975 GCA_035628535.1 Flavobacteriales bacterium
AGGAACGAACATTTCACAATCGTTCATATACTCTTTGTCAATAACAACATAAAGTAAACTTCGGGCCTCGTATACAACTGTGCCCATTTCGCCCGGACAAAGTGAAGCAATCTCTTCCAATGCAGCTATTTCTTCTGATGATAACGGATAGGCCAGGGTAAAGGTACTTCTTAAAGGATCTTGTGTTGTTTCCGCACCGCTTATCTTAATTTCAAGTGCCCGCAACATGGCATTAATCCTGGTCACATTAAGTAACTGCTGATAATACTCCTGTGTGTTTTCATATATGATCCCTTCCTGTAAAACTTTAAGTTCCCCCAATTCCAGTTCCAACGAATCATCATCAGGTAAGGTATCTGACAACATTACTTCAAAATAATCGTTTATTTGTTTGCTCCCGTTTTGTAATGCTGCAATATTGCCTTTTCCTATATCATTCATGAACGCATTGAGATCAGCATCACCTGGAATATTACTTTGGTTAATGAGTTCTTTGTACAAAGCATCTTTCTCTGACCACTGCATGAATGCTGTTTTATTCTCAGCTGTTGCGTTCATGGTTTGTAAAAATTCCTTTTGTATTTCTTCCGATTCGTCTTCACTCAGGGGCTCGGCAATGCCTGGAACGAAAACACTGCATCCGCAAACCGGGTTATTGTACGGGTTATTATCCCAAATCACGTTGCTTTCATTGGCTGTTCCACCAATGAAAGCATAGTTGTTTCCACCAGGCCCAGGCATATTGACACTGAAATGGGCAGGTGCATTGCGCGTGTACCAGGTATCAATGGGCGGTACAGCTCCCGGGAACATGGTTGATAAATGCAAGGTGCAATAGCTCCACTGGTTTTCGGCACTGTGTTCATTGCCGGGTGTACCGGTAAACTGGTTATTTATGTAGCCGTTATAGTTCAAATAACCAAGCCCGTTTTCTTTCATGGTATTGCAGGTATATTTACTGCTTGGCGAATTAAACATGTTGAGCAAACCAATAAATGTTTTTTCGGTAATGTTGCATTTTTCAAGTGACATGGGTGAAAACTCGGTATGAATACCGTGCGATTCAATTCCAAAATTCGGACCGGTTATATAATTGTTTTGTATATCGGCACGTAAAGTTCCTTTATTGTTTATTCCCCAACACCATGGTTGTCCTGATTGCGGGGTTAGTACGGTAATGGTATTCTTAAGTACGCGCGGCCTGAAAGCATTTTGAATATTTATGCCCTGTCGTATATCACTGATCGTGTTTTCGGAAATGGTGTACCGCGCACTGTAGCTGGTGCTGCTTTGTAAAGCGCTTATACCGCAAAGTACATCGGTGGACGTTACCGTGTTATTGTTAAGCGTATTATTTGCAATACGGATATCCTTATTATTGGCGCCCCACAAACTCCATACACCTACTTTTTTATGATCAGTGAAATCGTTGTCGTACACTTCGGTTTTTGCGTGACCGATCATTAACACGCCAATGTCGTTGTTGGCAAAAGTGTTTGACTTGTAAGCTCCTGTGCTTGATGTTGCTGTTTTGCCGATGTATGCACAGGTAGGATCAGGATTTGGAAATGAGGGTACCAGTGTTAGCGTATGATATCCCGTTGAATAAATGGCGGCACCCAAAAATGGGTTAGAAGGATTTTCGGAATTGTTCATTCCACTGAATTCATTGTTTACAATGGCATAATAACTGTTTGTGCTGTGTATACCGTAGTTCATGTCCTGGAAATAATTTTTCCAAACGGTATTGGAAGGATTGCCAACGGTTAGCTGGAAGACCTTGTTCAGTTTTATACCGCAAAAACTTTTTTGGCCTGCATGCGGTGGACGCAATCCGCCCAATCCTGCATCGTATTTAAACGTTGAACGTGTAATGGTAACAGGACTAAAATTGTTGTGGTTGGTAAACGAAAGGCCAATGTAGTTATTAATGAAATTTGAATTGTCAACGTTAACAACAGTTCCACCTGTTGTGACCAAAACATTTTTTGCATCGTAAACATTGCTGTTGATGATGTCAACGCGGTTTGTACCATCGCTGTAAATACCGTCCCACATGTCGGTACAAGCTTGCAGGTTGCAATTACGAAAACCCAACGTTGTACCGGGGTCCATAATGATTTTGGCATCAGGTCCCAGGTAAATATCACAAAAAGAAAATAAAATATTTTGGTTTACCAGGAACACATCATTGATGCCGATGGTTTGAAAAGCTATGTCATACGGTGAAGAAGCATATGTCAACATATCAGTTGAATTATCGTAATTTCCGGTCCATGTGGTGAGCCAGGCATCAACGGGATTGCAACAAGGTTGAATGGTATATGTTTGGCTGGTTGTGCAGGTTGGAGCGCTCGAATACACGGCTAAAATAGTGATAGTGCCACCGGTTCCTCCCGACCAATCAATGGTAGTGCTTGCGCCTGTTGTGGATCCGGTGATTGTGCCACCAATAACACTCCATGAATATTCAACTTCGGGTGATTCATCATTCAGAATGGTATACAATGCATCATCATTGCAACCTGCCAGCGGTCCGTCCAAAACAGGAACGGCAGGGGGTGCAACAATTTCTACACCCAATGAATTTGTACTCCCGGGGCATGGCGGTGTGGTATTTGTGACTGTCGTTATTGAAATTCCGGCCGGGCCCGGGGTGCAGCCCCAGTTTACCGTAAGTATATTTCCGGAAATGCTGTAACTTGTTGCAGCCGGAATACTGAATGTATAGTCGTTAACCAAAGGATCATAATTCGTGAGTGTATAAGTTTCGGTAGAGCATGGACAAACAGTTTGCGGCCCTGAAACAGATGCAAAAACCGAAGGATTTACCGTTACAACAACTGTATCGTAATAAAGCGAGGATACCGAACCGTTGCACGTATAAAAAACCGACATAACGTATGTTTGGGTTATGGGCGTGGTTCCACTATTTGTAAGCGTGCAGGTTGGTGTGCCTGTATTGGTATTGGTTAAACCGGTTGTAGGCGACCAACTATATCCAAAAATAGGAAGATTGCATTCTCCTAAAGTAATTGTATCACCTGAACACATAGTTACATCGGCCCCTGCATTTATTTCAGTTAATACAACATCTGATATCGCAACAAAGTCCTGGCCGGAGCCGGGGTTTTGCTCGGGATAAAACCATATTGCCTCATAATTATCATTGGCCGTAATCACGGTGCACACCATGTAATACGAGGTCGCGGAAACGGGTTCCTGGTGAACAACTTCCTGTTCATTAATGGGTGTTGGAATAACACTTCCGCCATCATCAAAACTGGCATCGTAGTTAATGAATTTCACCCAAAAGTGATCAACAGGGCCGAATGTGGAATTGGGACGAAAATTTTTAATTTTATACTTTAAAAGATATTTTCTCCCTTGAATAATGGTTTGGTCCTGCATGATGCCTTCACCATTATTTGTATTACCATTGTGCCACATGAACGCTGCATCCTGGAAACAATTACCCGGATTCAACGGATCAGGACACGAGGCAGGATAAGGATCAAGTTGTTCAAGGTGCGGGGTTCCATGGCTTTCTTTCCAGCATGGTACCAGATCCATTTGAAAAGCTGTTCCCGCGTTGGAGTAAATTGCCGATCCGGGTACAATGTCATTAAAATATCCATTGCCTATCAACCAGCATGTATGATCACACGCTTGTGAGAATAAAGAATTCACCTGGCCTGTAAATAAAAGTATTAACAAAATAATTTTCGTTTTCATAAAAATGCAATTTGCGTTATGCATTAAAATTATATTGCAACTTGTCGACTTATGAAATAACGTAACCTGTAAGCATGCATTCGTAACCAACGGTCGTTTTGTTGTTATAAAAGGAATAGGAGTATCAATTGTACTTTTGACTAAAAACGTACTTCATGTATTTCAATTAAAAAGTCCACACCCTTTGCGATCCAGGTAACAGTGTGGCCTTTACGTATCCAACGGTTGTTTCCTGTAAAGAACGGTAACCCTGGTATTTCTTCATTCAAAAGCCGTTGCATTCCAAAACAATTCACTACCTTTAATAATAGCCTTTTCAGCCATGATAACCGTTCGTTACACGATTTTGTTATTTGCGCTGTTTTTTCATTGGTTTCATTTTCCAGGTAAAACTCAAAACCCACGTTACTTCAACTATTCAGTTGAGCAGGGTTTGCCCAGTTCCGAAACGTACGATGTCAAACAAGACTCTAAAGGGTTTATATGGATTGCAACCGATCGTGGCGTTGCCCGTTATAACGGTTATGAATTTATGGTGCTCACCACCAACGATGGATTGCCCTGCAATACGGTTTTCAGGTTTGTTGAAGACAAACAGGGTCGTATCTGGTTTTTGTCGTTTCACAGCCAGCTGGCCTATTTCTACAATAATAAAATTTATAAATACACCTACAATCACGTACTTGAAAAACATGTAAAAGGAACACCCGTCCCGCAGTCGTTGCATGTTGACAAAAGCGGGGGCCTTTACATAGGTTATGATGGGTTGGGTTTGATGCACATTGATGCTAAAGGAAATTACTCGCAAATCCTGGGCTTGAATGAAAGCGTGTACTACCAGTTTTTTGCCAGGGAAATAGAAGGAGATTTGTTGTTTGGTTCGTATCAGTCACCGGCCATGCCGAATAAAAAAGTAGGGTATGATATTAAAAGCGGAGGTAGAGAAAAACAACTTATTTACCGCGAGGAGGAAGTCGGGCAAGGGTTTCACATTGCCAGTATAAAACGAAGGAACGGAACTCTTGTGACAGCTACTACCAAAAAACTGGTTGAATACAACCCGCCAACGGATAAGGTAGAGCTTTTTCCTGTCAGTACCACGGTGGCCCGTTTGTATGAAGACAAGGATTCCTGTTTATGGGTGTGTTCCATTAAACACGGTACAAAAAGGCTCACAAAAAATTCTTCTGACCTGGACAATTATACAAACCATTTGCTGAATGGCAAGTCGGTTACAGGTGTGTTGCACGATACCGATGGTGGATTTTGGTTCACAACACTTGAAAACGGGGTTTATTATTTTCCCCAATTTACTTTTTTGCGGGCTGTTACACCCATGAACCAAAAAAGCAACGAAGTTACGTGTATTACGGGTGACGGAAGCCAATCCGTTTTGGTAGGTTACGGTAAAGGAATTGTGGAGGAAATACGCAGCGAACGCTGCGTGAACACCTGGAATTTAAATCCCGGGCGGGACTCCACCTTATTCGTGTATGCACTGTTATACGGTGGCGAAGGTTCGAATACCTTGTTGTGCGGCCATAATCGAGGTTTGGCCCTGGTTAGAAAAAATAAACCGGTAAACATACTATCACGCTCCATATGCAGGGCCATTGGCCGCATAAAAAAAGACGAATACATTTTCATGGCCCACAGCAGCATCAGTAAATTGGTTCATGGTGTGGTAACCCAGCTGTTCTTACCTGAATTCCACTTGTATGCCGAAGACATATGCATGAACAATAATGGCGATGTACTTATTGCAACGGGTAGCGGGCTTTACATGTACAATGCGAAAAAAGGTTTGCACAGGTCGGGCAATTTCCTGTCAAAAGTAAGGGTCAAAGAAATTGACAAAACAAGCGATGGAAGCATTTATTATGCCACACTTGGCAAAGGCATTGTCATTGAAAAAAACGGGAAATACACCATTGTAGATGAAAAGAAGGGTATGACCTCTGATTTTGTTAACGCCATTATAAACGATGGTGATACGATTTGGGCAGCCACCACAAAAGGAATAACCCGGCTTATTTTGGAAAAAAACAGGATTACCATAAATAATTTTGACCAGCATAACGGTTTACCCACAAATGAAATAAAAAAAATCTACAAGCAGGGTGCATTGGTTTGGCTGGGCACAAATAATGGCTTGTATTATTTTAATACCAACAAAATAGTCATTAAAAAAGAGAGCCAGGCCGTTTTGCTTGACCAGGTACGCGTAAACGAGAAACCGGCAAAAGGAAGCCAGTTTTCGTCAGACCAGAATAATTTCAACTTTAGCTTTTTCGCCCTTGACTATACCATGCGCGGCAGCATTCATTACCGGTATCGCCTGGTTGGGTACGATAACAAATGGAAGTACACCGGCAACCGCACTGTATCCTATCTTTCGCTGCCGGCCGGGCAATATTGTTTTGAAGTGCAGGCACGCAACAAGGACCGGTACTGGAGCGCCTCTACACGCTATTGTTTTGTTGTATTCAAACCTTTTTACCTGGAATGGTGGTTTATTATACCCGTGCTCCTGGTGCTTATTACCATAATTTCCCTGATTATACGAAAAAGGATTTCGACCATAAGGCACAACAACAAAGTGCTGTTAATGATGAATGAATATAAAGGTATTGCGCTGGCATCACAAATAAACCCGCATTTTATTTTCAATTCGCTCAACTCCATTCAGTCATTTGTTATACTTGAAGACCGGATGAGTGCGGCAAAATACATCAGCTCGTTTGCCAAACTCATGCGCAAGAGCCTGGAGCATTCCCGCATTGACTTTGTTTCGGTAAGCGATGAAATGGAACTGCTGGAAACATACCTGGCGCTTGAAAAACTAAGGTTTAAAAATAAATTCACGTATGGGTTCGACATTGACGAATCAATTAACAGGGAAACAACCCAGATACCTTCTATGATCCTGCAGCCTTTTATTGAAAACAGCATTAAACACGGACTTATGACAAAAGAAAAAATGGACGGCATTGTTACCATTGCCCTGAAGTTTGAAAACGCCATGCTTAAATGCGAGATTGACGATAACGGGACAGGAAGAAAACCCAGGCCCGTAATTAACCAGGAGAAAAAACACATCTCGCACGGCATAGATATAACCGTTGAACGCATTAAAACCTATTGCAAAAACGAAAAAACAAAGTTTCACTTTATTATTGAAGATAAACTTGACAGTGACGCAAAACCTGCAGGCACCAAAGTTGTCTTTTACTTACCTTATAAAAAAGTAGCGTATGAAGCTTAAATGCATAATAATTGATGATGAACCCGATGCCATACGGTTGCTGGAGAAAGTGCTGGCTGATTTTTGCGCCACCAAAATTGAAATTGCCGGTACTGCCTCCAACAGCATTGAAGGCATTAAACTCATCAATAAAACAAACCCCGATCTTTTGTTCCTTGATGTGGAAATGCCGGGAGGGACAGGTTTTGACCTGATTGAAATGCAGGCAACCGTTAAGCCGAAAGTTGTTTTTGTTACCGCGTATGACAAACATGCCATCAAAGCTATAAAGTATAAACCTGACGGTTATCTTTTAAAACCCATTGACATAAATGAATTGGTCAATACCGTTGATGCCATTTATGATGAATGGCTGGAACGTGACGGCAAAAACCAACTGTCGGGCAAATACAGCATTTCGGTAAAAGACGAGACCGTATTGGTTGATTTTACAGAAATACTTTACATCAAAGCACAGGGACGTTATTCTGACGTTTGCCTGGCCGGTAACCGGAACCTGCGGGTATGTAAAAACATCGGGCATTTTGAAAAAGAACTGTTGAAAAAAGGTTTTGTGCGGTGTCACAAATCTTACCTTGTCAACTCCAAACACATTGTAAAGTTGAACAAAACCGATGGAGGATTTATTGAGATTAGCAATGGTACAAGCATTGAAATTTCAAGACGGAAAAGGAACGCGTTATTCTGAGATCCAAACAGTAAAAAAATTAATGAAATAATGTATGAAAAAATGCGGTTTATTGTTATATACGGTTATAGCTGCCGTAAAATTATTTGCGCAGCCAGGCCAAATAACAAACGGTGGCTTTGAAAACTGGCAGTTGATAGCAATATATGAATATCCGTTAAATTGGGCCATAAATTCCAATACCATGGATTTCATCAGTAGCGCCTTAACACAAAAATCAACTGATGCTGCACATCTTTCATATTCAGTGCGTCTTAAAAACGCCATTGTTGAAGGTAAAAAGCAATGTGGCTATATTCATTTCGGTTACGGCTGCGTTGAAACAAATGAATACGCAGGGTTTCCGTATGCAGGCGAATTCGATCAGTTTACGGGTCAATATAAATGCAACATGGTTGGGAACGATAGTGCTTTCATCATTTTGTTTAAAACCTATAATGGCGTATCCTATCCGCTTACGGTTCATAAAATAGGTGGTGTTACTTCAGCATGGACACCCTTGAATTTAGCTGTGCCGGCTGGTCCTTCCGATTCATTATTTTTTGCAGTTTATTCTTCCAATCCATGGAATACAGTTAACCATGATCCCGGAAGTTGGTTCATGATTGACAAGATTGCGCTGGTTAATACTTTGGGTCCTGCACCGCCTGTTTTTACTGATCCCAGTTTTGAATCATGGGGGCCACAGGAAATGCTTGTACCGGCTGGTTGGAAAACACTGAACGAACGCAGGCGTTATTCAGCTGCGCCTTTTGTGAGCGTAGATTTTTTGGATCCGCATGGAGGAGGCAAAAGCGTAACCATTCAAAAAAGTTACTGGGAATGTGACGGAAGTGATTCCATACCGGGACTTATTACTTCCGGTAAACTGGACATGACACAGGCTGATTATTTTGTGCCGTATGGATATACTCATATTCCCGAATGGTTTTCGGGATGGTACAAGTACGATAATGGTTCCGGAACCGACTCTTCGGCAATTATCATGAACGATACGGCTTATGTAACGGTTAAATTTTTTGCAGGTGGCACAGAGGTTGGAGGATATACCAAAATGATTACCGCTGGAACGGGCGTATGGACACACATGGCCGGAGTATTAAACATTACAACTATACCTGATTCGGCCATTGTTTGGGCTACAGCAGGTAATAAACAATATTCCATTCTGAAACTCGATGATTTGGCCTTTTACGGAGGAACCCTTGGTATGAGTGGGAATACCGCTGCAAGCACAGGTTTTTTTGTGTATCCCAACCCGGCATTTAACCAATTGAACGTTGAAGGAGACATGTCGTACACAGCGCGTGTTGAATTGGATATCCTTGACATGGCCGGAAAAAAAGTGCATACGTCAGTTCTGTTTGAAAATGCAGCGCAGCAAACAGCCAGTGTTAATATAGAAAAACTCCCGGCTGGCATGTTCACGTACTGTTTAACAGGCCAAGGGCTATACGTAACCGGAAAGTTTGTGAAGCAATAAACTGAAATAAAAAACCCCTCGCAGTTGCAAGGGGTTTCGTTTATAATATAAAGATTAAATTAGCTTACATTTTTTTACCTGCGTTGGGGTCATAGCTCATCATCCAGTTGATGCCAAATTTATCAACACACATACCGAAATAAGAACCCCAGAACTGGTCGGCAATAGGCAGTGTAACGTTACCGCCATTGGCAAGCCCGTTGAAAATACGGTCGGCATCGGCCTTGCTCACAGCGTTGATTGAAACTGAAATGTTGTTTCCAATTATGGTCTCACCGCCAAATCCACCGGCTGCATCAGCGCCCATTAAAACGGTATTGCCAATTGGCAATGAAATGTGCATGATTTTCCTTGCTTCCGATTCAGGCATTGCAGGTTGTCCTTCCATTGGAGGCATTTCGCTGTAACGGCCTACGTAACCGAACTGTCCGCCAAAAATTGAACGGTAGTAATTGAAAGCTTCTTCGCAGTTACCTAAAAAAGTAAGGTAAGGGGCAACAGCAGTTTGTGGTTTTGGTGCAGGAGCTGCAGCAGGTTTTTTAGCTGCCGCTTTTTTTGCAGGTTTCTTAGCGGCTTTTTTAGGTGCAGCTTTCTTGGCTGGTTTTTTCGCAGCTTTTTTCGCTGGCGCTTTTTTCTTAGCGGCTTTTTTTGGAGCAGCTTTTTTCGCTGCTTTTTTTACAGGTTTCTTTTTTGCTTTTTTAGCCATGGTATATTTTTTTTTAATTTTCTTAGGAGGGAACTAAGTTAGAAGAATATTGATTGAAAAAACAAGGTGCTTATTAATTTGAAGAATTATAAAAGAGCTGTGGTGGTGGCAAATGAAGGAATCGTCTGTTTCTAATTTAAATAACTGATAATCAAATGATTATTTCGACTCTTTCGGATTTCAACTTCATTGGAATCCATGCACAGGCAGGGCCATTACCGGTTGGTTCTATGTATTAAATAAATACAATTCCCCGTTTAAGGCTATAAACCCAAACCGGTTGTACAGGAATTATAACCCCTTTTACGTATATTTGAGCAGCAGCATAATTTAGTGTATGAGTGGAAATATACAGGCCGAGGCCTTGACTGAAAACAGCTTGATCAGCTTGTTATTTGACACGCAACCCGACTCAGTTGTGTGGTTCGTTCCAACGTTTTCCCAGGCAGGCAGCAACAAACCCGATGATTTTGAGATAGGCTATTGCAACATGTCAACCTGCCTTGTTTTAAAGGTCCCGAAAGAAAAACTCATTGGCGGCTCATTAAAATCAACCGACCTGATTGATGAAATAACCCGGCAAAACATATGGGAACAATGCCTTGAAGTATGGACAACCGGCATAAGCAAGGAATACACTTATTATATTCCCGTACACGACCGGTATTTTAATGTGCAGCGAAGCAAACTGCACAACGGTATTTTGAGCATTGCGCGTGACCACACCCAATATGAAAAAATGCGCAGGGAACGCGAGCAGCAAACCCAGCTCCTGAACCAGATCATTGAAACGTCAGCCAGCGGCATTTCGCTGTATGAGTCCATCAGGGATAAAGAAGGGAACATTTCCGATTTCAAGCTGGTTCTTGCCAATCAAAAATGCGCTGAAATCACAGCGTTCACCCTTGAGGAGTTGTATAAATACACCGTTAAGGAACTTATGGTCATACGGGGCCGTGCCGCTTTTTTTGATATGTTGACAAAAGTGGTGGAAACGGGCGAACCCATGTATACCGAATATTATTCAGAAGAGCGTCATAAATGGATTGCTTTTGCGGTGAAAAAATTCAATGACGGGTATCTTTTGCATTACATTGACATCACGCAAACAAAACAACTTGAAAAACACGCCAAGGATCAGGCCGACATGCTCAAAAGCATTTTGGATTCGTCCATTTCGGGCCTTATGACCATACAGGCCGTGTATGATTCAGCTGGAAAAATAGAAGATTTCAGGTTTATTATGCTGAACAAGGCGGCCGAACAACTTTTCAGGCTTAAGGAAGGAGACAAGCACAAATCATACCTCACTGTTTTCCCAAACGCCAAATCAAACGGATTTTTTGATTTTTATGTGGGGGCGTTGAAAACGGGTAAACCGGTTACAAAGGAATTTTTCTACAAGGGTGAGGGGTATAATGGCTGGTATTATATTTCGGTATCAAAAATGAATGACGATACCCTGGTGCAATCGTTTACCGACATTACGCATGCAAAGGATAAGCCGGAATTGTGAACAACATGTCCCCTTCACGAAAATAAAGGTCTTATACCAGCAACTGGAGATTAAAAAGCGAACACCCACTGGTACACCTAACGTTTTTATAATAATTTTCAACAGTATTACCTCATTGACCTGAATGACCGTGAGGCTTAATTTGGCTTTAACAAATGGCGTTATAAATTTCCATTTGAAAAACCTGGATTTATTTTTCTGTTAATATTCTGCGCAAATGGAACTCAACAAATGCATCCATTGAATCAGTTCGGTTCTGCTCATGAACATTCAACGGCTTTAATATATATCCCGCCACGTTCAATGCGGCAGTTGCATCCCGGTCAACTGTTTCGGAAGATGTAGTCATGACAAAAACCTTTATTGACTTAAATGCCTCTTTTTTTCGTAATACTTTTAAAAATTCAATGCCATTCATTTTAGGCATATTTAAGTCAAGCAAGATCACGTCTGGCGTTATAGGTGCAGCAGCGTCTGTTAACAACGCAAGCGCCTCTTTGCCGTTGAAGGCCACAAACAAGTGGTGCGGGATATTTAATTTTTTCAACGAACGTTTTACGCTTATAACATCAAGCTCATCGTCCTCAACTAACAAAATAATTTTTGCTTCCATGTTAAATTTCTTTTATGCGCGGCCAGGTGAAAATAAATTCAGCACCATTATCTAAACTTGAGTCTACTCTTATTGTACAATGCATATCGTCAATAATTTTGCGTACAATTGCCAGCCCGATTCCGGTGCTTTCTTTTTCATCTTTCTCGCGCAGGGTTTGAAACATTTCAAATATTTTAGTATGGTATTCAGGTTCAATTCCAATACCATTGTCTTTAACAGAAAATTCATAATGGTAAGCAAACGTTTTGCTGTCAATAATAATGCCGGGCTTTTCACGAACCGTGTATTTAACCGCATTGCTTATGAGATTTGTAAATACCTGTTCAAGTTTCAGGCGGTCGGTGAACAGTACCGGCATGTTCTTTATTTCAACACTGAATTTTCTTGGCACAATAGAGTCAACAATTTCAGCTACCATTTCGTTTGAGTCGACTCTTTCGGGGCTTGAGCCGGCTTTTAACCGTGCATAGTTAAGCAACCCGTTTATCAAATCTTCCATCCGTTTGGTCCGTTGCGGGATAATAGCCAGGTATTTTTTCATTTCAGGTGAAAGTTCCTCTCCAAGGTCTTCTTCTATCCACTTTATCACATTATGAATTCCCCTGATGGGAGCTTTAAGGTCATGTGAAACAACATATGCGAATTTGTCCAACTCACTGTTTCGTTTTTCCAGTTCTTTTATGTTCTTGCTCAACTTGGCTGACATAATATTTAGCGAAGTTGACAAACTTGTTAACTCATCTTTGCGTATATCGTTTAACATGGTAAACTCACCCCTGGAAATGCCTTTTGCCAGGTTAACCATTGTTTTAATTCGCCTCGAAATAGATCTCATAATAATAATGGTGCTGCAAATACCCACAATAATGGTCAAGGTAAAAAAAGTAAATGAGAGAATGTGGGTTGTCGCAATTGAAGACTTCAGATTGTCACTGCGCCTTTTCCTTAATTTGTACTCGGTTTTATTAAAAGCCGTGAACTTTTTCGCGATCATGTCGTTTAACTTTTTACCAACCTGTTTCTTTAGGCTGTTTTCAAATATCTGGTTATAATTTTGGCGCGAAGGTTCAGAAGCAAAAACTTTTTTGTTGGCTTGTATCAATGATGATGCATATTCGATCCACTCATGATGAAGATGATCAATTGAGTCAAGAATAACACGTTGCTTTTCATTTCCTGCAACCAGCTTTTTTTGCTCTTTGAGCAAAAACGGCACTATTTTTAATCCCTCATTATATCCATCAAGAAAACTGGTATCGTTTGTTAATAAATATCCCCTGAAAGAGCTTTGCATAGCAATAATTGTCTTGTTCAGGTTACTTGAATTGCGTATGATGTTCTCTGATTTGTTTAGAAACTCAATATTTTTTTCCACCTTAAGTGAAAAAAGATAATTGGATGCAGATTCTATAATGGACAAAAGAAGAATGATTGAAAAAGTTAACAATATTTGCGTTGATATTTTCATTGCTTTTTAGCTAAATATAGTGAGGTTATCCAAAACCGCTGAAAGAAAAGTAACGGTGCAGATCACCCAAAGTAACTTAATTTTACTTCGTGTAGACATTCCTTCTAAAACTTCACGCAAGTACATTCAGCAAATCTTTATACAATTATCAATAAAGTTGGTCAGAATAAAAAACTATTATAGCCAGGTAAGATTTTAGTGCTAAAAAGTTTCGCAGGTAAAACAGCACTGGTTAAAATTAACTCAGTCCACCATCAACTCCGTTCATTCAACCTGAAAGGTACAAACTAATCAAAAATCATTTGATTGAAAAGCACCTTGATTGCTGATCAAAAAACCGGATATCGGTTAGTCATACTGTTTAACCCCAACAATGTCCCATCCAAAACGATCATATACACCCAATTGAGCAACAAAAGCGAAAAAAATGCGTAAATTGACCAAGAGCTGAAAAAAAGCACTATTTTTGCAGTCCTCTTAAAAGGAAAGGTTCGGTAGTTCAGTTGGTTAGAATACGTGCCTGTCACGCACGGGGTCGCGGGTTCGAGTCCCGTCCGGACCGCCAACATCAAAAAGCTCTTCGAAAGAAGGGCTTTTTGTTTTATCCCATGAACCGAATCATGCTTTCAAAGAATACAAGGGCATTGCATTTAACAAGCTTTGATGTTGGACTTTCTTTTCCAACGAACAAAGCATTAGCGTAGCGGATTAATCCCGTCCGTACCACCATTAAAAAGAAGAAAGCCTCTGTTAACCAGAGGCTTTCTTCTTTTTAATGGTTCAGCGCGTCTACATTGTTTCAAAAAAATTCGCGGCTACCACCTCAATCAGCAAACTTAGTTCATGTACAACGGTAAAATCAATTAAATTGTCTGTGCATCAATGAGCTATATTAGGAATCTACAACGACTTCAAAAACTCTACCAAATCGCTTTTTTCAGCTTCCGTTAGATTAAGCTTTTTACAGGTATTGTAATGGTTCACCACGTCAAGCAAGGTGGCAAAACGCCCATCGTGGTAAAAACCGCCTTTTGAATGGGCCCACAACCCTTTTAACCCTTGTGTGACATAAGTCCTGTCAGGCGAGCGGTTGGCCTGGAAATCATCAATGCACATGTCTGCACCTTTATGTGTGCTCCATCCCGGTTCGGCATATAATGGCGGAACATGGCAACTGCTGCACTGAGCCTTGCCGTTAAACAACAACTCACCGCGCCTGGAAGCTTCTTCATTGTATGAATTTTTAGGCGCTTTGGGCGATGGAATGGCTAATTGATAAAATTGCAAGGCCGCCAGTTTGTCGGTCACCATATCGTTTACCGTGCGTTTGTTGCCAAATCCCATTTTTGCAGCAACCGGGTATTGTTCCTTGTTCATTAAACGTTCATCGTAAAAAATACCCTGGCCCACCAATTCCAGGTTGGCCACATAGGCGTTCCAATACGTTACATTGCCCCAACCACCGGTCCATGTATGCAGGTTATGTCCGGCATGGCCGTATGCTTCGGGTATTAACGTAGCCCCGCTTTTTCCATCGGGCCTGAATGCTTTTCCATCAAGGTTCAATTCGGCATCAAATTTACCGGGGCCCCAACTGGCCAAAACTTTTTTTACCGTGACCAGGTCAACACCCAGCATTTCGGTATACGCACTTAAATCGGGAGCAAGCGCAACAATGCCGCCCACGTTCAAATCGCGGTTGGGCCACCCGTCCAGGCGGTTCCCGATCCCTGTTTCACTGTCAACGGTTGAGTGACACGAAGCGCAGGTAATGCCTACCGATTGTATCATGCCCTTGTCAAATTTTGCCACAACGCCAACCACCGCATTCAATTGCAGCAATTCATAAGTCACAAACGGATCGTCAAGAAATTGGCCTTCCTTTATTTTTTTCTTCAGGAATTCGGGTAATAATTTAAGGTCAACTTTTAACCCGAGGTCAAGTGCGGCTTTGGGTGTAATGCCTTCGCCAAGTCCACCGTGCTCCTTGTTCACAAGAACTTTGTGCAATTGAAGCTTATCGGTCCAAAAACTTTCATCGCCAAATGTTTCAAACCTGAAAACCGCCCTGCCTTTTTCAAGCATGTCGCTGGCGTTGTTGTTAATGCTGGTGTTCCAGAAATCGGGCGATCCTTCTTTGTCAGGACTTTCCCGTACGCGTTCGCGGGTGCTGCATTGCAGCAGAACAAAACATGCAAGGATGCTTATAATGACACCGGTTGCAAAAAGCGTTTTAGTGGTTTTCATAGGCGGTTTTTTACCTGTCAAAAGTCATTGCTTTTTTAACTGGTGCTCATGCACATTCGGTCATGACCCGTTGCGCGGGGATAAAAAGGGAATCGGAATCGCTAAGCGATGGAAACAGCCAAAAACAAAAAAGCCATTCAATTTTATGAACGGCTTTTTTAAAAGTACATTATAACCAGTTGACTAGTTCTCCTGAACAATAATTTTCAAAATTTTATCGCCCTGTTTAATTTTATCCACGATCTCTACACCTTCGGTAACTTTACCAAACACGGTATGGTTGCGGTCAAGGTGTGCCGTATTCCTGCGGCTATGGCAAATAAAAAACTGGCTGCCCCCGGTGTCCCTGCCGGCATGGGCCATGCTCAGCACCCCGCGGTCGTGGTATTGGTTATCGCCCGTTAGTTCGCATTTAATGGTGTAACCGGGTCCGCCATAACCTTTGCCGTGTGGACAGCCCGCCTGTACAACAAAATCGGGTATAACCCTGTGAAAAATAAGGCCATCATAAAAACCTTTTAGGGAAAGATCAATGAAGTTTTTAACGGTGTTGGGAGCGTCTTTATCAAAAAACATCACTTTCATAATGCCATGCTCGGTGTGTATTTCAGCTGTTGCCATGTAAATTATTTTTTGCAAACCTATGCTTTTTGTACAAGGTATAAAAGGTTTATTCGTAATTTTTATGAGTTTATGTCACAGCGGTTTTATTTGACCCTCGCACTTCTTGTTTTTTTTGCCTGCGGCAGGTCGGGGCAAAGCACTGCACCGGGCTCGGGTGCGCGCTATAACAATGAAATTGATCTTGAATGGGCAAAAAAAATAGGGAAGGAAATGTATGGTAAAATCAGCAAGAACGATTCGCTTACCATTTATAACCTGTTTAAGCCCGCGCTGAAAGAAGATTTTCCCGACTTTATGAAAATGCTGCGCGTTAGGGAGTCGGAGTGGGGCAAGCTGCATTCCTGGAAAATAATTGACGCCAGCTCTTATGTAAGCGGCAATGACGATACGGTTGAATTTGAAATAACCGTTACGGCTCTTTATGATAACAATGAAAGCCATGACCTGTTGACAATAAAAAAAACAGGCGATAAGGGATTTGAATTGCAGAATTACGATTTCAGCACACGGTTTATGTACAGTTGCGGAATGGACGCCCTTGAGGAATTGAAACCAACATACAAGGACTATACTGAGGCCATGATTTACGGTGACGAGGATAAGATTCGCCAAATGGCCGGTACCGATTCGGTGTTTTACGATTCACTTATTCATTTGGGCGCAACAACGTTTCCCGAAGGGACCTCACTTGACAGCGTAAGCTTTGAAAGCGGTTACATGCGTAAATATTGTGGGGTCAATGGCGAGGCCAACGGCATAATGGTGTATAAAATATACATGAATGAAACCGGGTATAGCAACGTGATTTATAAAATCAGGCGCAACGAAGGTGAAACCTATGAAATGTATGAAGTGGTTTTTGACGGTGAATTGTTGATTGACGGTATTGAGGATGTGGAACTGGCCAAACGCATTTCAAAAGACGTGTGTAAAATCATCAGGGAAAACGACCCTGAAAAGTTCTTTTCAACGTTTCATTCCGAGTTAAGCTCGCTGTATACGCCTGAAACAAAAAAAGACCTGGTTGACATTGTTGCCGGTTTCGCTTCATTGGGCGTGTTCAACGGTTATTATGACTGGCATACCTACAGGACCAAGGACAACAGCATGGTGTATTTTATTGTGGTAGTTGAGTTGGCCGATGCGGATGAGTATACCGGTTACCTTGAAATGGTGTTTAAGCCCGATGAAAACGGCAAGTATATGCTGGTAAGCTGCCATGAACTCACGCAATAGGGATTTTGTTTGAAACCTGGCACGCCTGATAACGCACATGGTCATGAAATCCTGATTGCTTGTCACAGATAACACAGAGAATTGCCTACGGGTGTTTTTCCGTTGTGCCGTTGCAAGACATCTCTGCGCCTCTGCGGAAAATTTCGAATAACTGATAACTTTTTTGTTAAAACTACATTTTGTGGTTTTTTGAATGCGTACGCTAAAAACCATAGTTGATATCTTCGCATGATGTTTGCCATTGTTGACATAGAAACCACGGGTGGAAGTGCCGGAACCAGCAAAATAACCGAAATCTGCATATTGGTTCACGATGGGTTGACGGTGGTTGACAAATTCAGCACCCTGATCAATCCCGAATGCCGCATTCCGCAATACATTACCAACCTTACCGGCATAACCAACAGCATGGTTGAAAACGCTCCGAAGTTTTACGAGGTGGCCAAACAGGTGTTGGATTTCACCCGTGATAAGATTTTTGTGGCGCACAATGTAGGGTTTGATTACGGTTTTATACAGGCCGAATTTGCTTCGCTGGGGTATCAGTTTAAACGTGAAAAATTGTGTACGGTGCGGTTGAGCCGTAAGCTGCTTCCAAAACGGTTTTCGTACAGCCTGGGAAATTTATGCGAGTCGTTGGGCATTGAGAACGATGCGCGGCACCGTGCCGAAGGCGATGCGGTGGCTACGGCAAAACTGTTTGATATTTTATTGCAGTTGAAAAGCCAGAACCCCCAATACAAAAACAAGGGCATTGATGAAATAAACACCACCCGCATTGATAAAATAAAACAATATGTTCTCAACAAAATTCCCGAAGAATGCGGGGTATATTATTTTTTAAACCGCGAACAGGAAATCATTTACATTGGTAAAAGCACCAACATGTACAACCGCGCGGTAAGCCATTTCAACACGAAGGAAAGCAAGGGCAAAAAAATGCTCAATGACTTGTACAATGTTGATTTTGTAAAAACCGGTAGCGACCTTATTGCATTATTGGTGGAGGCCGAAGAAATTAAAAAACACAAACCGCGGTATAACCGCCAGCGCAAAGCCAGCATTTTCAGTCACTGCATTGACTGGTTCGAGGATGAAAACCACATCATAAATTTCCACATTGTACCGTACGAAGAATCCAAAAACCCCTTGCAGGCCTATGTACACTATTTGACCGCACGCGAAAAACTGGAAAGCTGGATGGATGAACATGAGCTGTGTTTGACCTATTGCGGGTTAACACCCAAAGGAAGCTCCTGTTTCAATCACCAGTTAAAGAAATGCAGGGGTATTTGCACTGAAAATGAAGCGGTGGATGAATACAACAAACGCGCGAAAAAAATAGTGAAGTCGTTTAAGATCGGTTCGGGTAATTTTATCATTCTCGATAA
>DASPJQ010000061.1:0-1608 GCA_035628535.1 Flavobacteriales bacterium
AACTGCACTTGCACTGTGGCCCCTTTTTGCTTTTTAATAGCCTTGCGCATGGTAGCGTTCACAGTCAAAATAAAATTACCACCGCCTATTGGCATCAAGGCTACGCCTGCAATCGGATGCTGATCAATTTTTCCTTTTACACGAAATGTTTGCTTTTGGCCTGGCTTTATTTGTTGAGACAGTTCTGACGGAATATCAATATAAGTCCAGCCCGTTTTTTCACCATTGCTATCAAAGCGTTTTAATGTAGCAGTAAATCGAACCATGCGAAATGAATTGCGTGATAAAAATGACAAAAACTTTTTGTTTGACACAGGTTTTTTAGAATAAAACGATTGTAATTAGTGGCACTACTTTGGCGGATGTATGTCCAAAATTCAATAGAACATGCTGAGCCATAAGTTCATGTTTGCTACAGGTATTGAAAACAGTTATCCTACTATTTTACTTCCGGATGGCAGAACAAAGCGAATAGATGAAATGGAGAAATGCTGCCATTACAAAAACTGGGAGCTCGACTTTCAGTTAGTAAAAGAAATGGGTATTGAGTTTCTTCGCTATGGCCCGCCTTACTATAGCACTCATGTGGCGCCTGGCACATATGACTGGTCTTTTACCGACATGACCTTTAGTAAGATGAGGGAAATGGAAATCACGCCTATAGTGGACCTGCTGCATTTTGGTGTGCCCGACTGGATGGGTGATTTTCAAAATCCTGATTTTCCAAAATATTTTGCTGAGTATGCAAGGGCTTTTGCTGAACGGTTTCCTTATTTACAGCTTTATACACCTGTAAACGAAATATTCATTACAGCTATGTTCTCTGCACAATACGGCTGGTGGAATGAACGGCTATCAAGTGACCGGGATTTTGTTACGGCATTAAAGCATCTATGCCAGGCAAACGTTCTTGCAATGCACGAAATATTAAAAGTGCGGCCCGATGCTATTTTCATTCAAAGCGAGTCATCGGAATATTTTCATCCCATGCGGCCCGAAGTGCAAAACCTGGCCAACTTCTTAAATCAAAAACGTTTCCTGGCACTGGATCTTACCTATGGTTATCCTATTCGTGTTATTATGTACGAGTATCTTTTGGAAAATGGAATGACCAGGGAAGAGTATAAATGGTTTGAACAAAATCAGGTAAAGGCACATTGTGTAATGGGCAATGATTATTATGCTACAAATGAGCACCTGGTAATGCCAAACGGTACAACACAAGCAGCAGGAGATATTTTTGGTTATTACGTCATCACACATCAATACTACAATCGTTATAAGCTGCCCATTATGCATACGGAAACCAATATGAAGATGCCGGGAACAGTTGACTGGTTTTACAGGCAATGGGCAAACCTTCACCGGTTAAAACAGGATGGTGTACCCATTATTGGCTTTACCTGGTATAGCTTAACACACCAGGTAGACTGGGACACGGCACTTAGAGAAGACAACGGCCGCATTCATGAAGTGGGCTTGTACGACCTGGACCGGAAACCGATGCCGGTGGCAAAGGCCTATAAAAGAGTGATAGAACAATGGAAGGAAGTATTGGCTTCCGAAAGCTATGGTTTGTTCCGCAACGTATAATTATTGTTACAACAG
>DASPJQ010000062.1:0-2635 GCA_035628535.1 Flavobacteriales bacterium
GTCAACCCTTTTGCCGCTAATTTTTCGCCCGATGAATAAATGCCCTGCAAGGGAGAGCGCGAAATAATTTCACGGTTGGCAACCGCTTCAACCTCGGGATGGGTGAAATTAAACCGCCCGTTAAAGTAAGTGGGTTTACCAAATACAAAATATTCATTTCCGCATACCAGGGCAGGTAAAATATATTTGTACCCTTTGAACCAAACAAGTTCAAGCCTGCCACTGTCATCTTCAAACTGTGCAACCAAACGCTTCTTATTTTTTTCACCCACTTCGGTAAACGAAACTATACGCCCTTTCAACTGGTAATAAACAGCATCATTGTTTACTTCATATACCTTATTGACTTTACTCTTGTCAACATACCGGAATGGAAAATAATTCAGCAAATCATCGTATACAAAAATACCGGCTTCTTTTTTAAGCGTATCGGCACGCACCGGACCCACACCTTTGAGGTATTCTATGGATTTATCAAGGTTCAAAAAAAGTTTTTACTCCCGCAATTTAAGGCAATTTCCATTTGTAAAACAGTTAAAAAGAACTTGTTATTAAAAATTTACCGATTTAAAATAACCCTGTTTACCTTCGTGCGTTTAATGCCCATGCGCTGCTTGTTTATTATATTGTTTATCCCGGCTTTGTTTGTCAGGCCGGCAACAGCGCAAACATTTTCAATTTCATTGGGTTCTTCGGGCAGTGTTGAAGGTGCACAGGCCATAGCCCTTTACGGTAGCGATATACTTGTTGGCGGCACAAAAAACGATAGTGCTTTTGTGGTAAGGCTTTCACCCGTTGGTGAACCGTTATGGACTAAAACCCTTGCATTGGTTTCACCAGGAGTAACCGTATATGTAAATTCACTTACCGCAACACAGGACGGTTACATAATTGGAACCGCTTTTGGCATTGCATCAGGCGCATGCATCGGTTATTATTTTAAGCTTGATGGAACGGGCACACCGGTTTTTGTAAAAACCAATAACAGTAATTATTATTTTCAGCGTATACATGAAAAAAATGCGACCCAATATGCGGTTTTTGGCGCTAAATATTTGTTGAGTTCTCCGGGAACAGACCTCAAACTATTTACCGTTGACAAAATTACCGGGAACATTGTTTCACAAAGCGATAAAATTAATGTCGTAACCGGTGGAAGTTTTTCGAGTACCGAAGATTTCGAAGGTTCCATTGTGCTGGATGAAAATACTATTTATGCAACCGGCCGTTTCTGGCATTCAGCTCCGGCATATGATAACATGCGTCCTTACCTTGTTAAATTCAATAGCGATGAAAAGGTGTGTTGGTTTAAATACCTCCATGAAAGCTATCTGGGTTCGGTACGTATTTATCCCCAGGGTATTTTGCATCAATCGCCTGATAGCTTTTACATTCCATATTTCAGCGATGAAACCTGTTCAGGCATTTGCTCCGATTACGTTCCGGGTTTAATACGTACTGATACAAGCGGGAATGTAATTTTTGACAGAACGTACAACATATCTTCGTCTGACGGTGAATTGGTAAGAACCATTGTTTCCGATGGGTTGTATTGTTACCTTATTGGGTACACAAATTTCAACGGGGGCAACCGCGATATTTTTATAATTAAAGTGGATGAAAACGGTAACCTTATCAAAGCAAAAAAGTTTGGTTCCGCTTCTTACGATGAGTTTTTTCCAACAAACATAATCGGGCCGGCAGCCTGTGACGGTGCGTATATTTATATTGCAGCATCAACCGGCTCTGATGTTTCCATTATGAAAATTGATACAAGCCTTTTTATGGCCTGCAATATGTCGGATTTAAGCTGCATTGTCCAGGATATCGTTCCGTTTAGCGATGACCTTAGTTACAGTTTAATTACCGAAACCGCTATGGTTTCGGAAGCAACTGTCCACGCAAGCCATATTCCACCGGGTCAGCTTTGCGATAGCCTGGGCGTAACCGATTCGATTTATTCCATATCTTCCGTAACGCTTGATGCAACGGTTGCTGGCGCTGATGGGTATTTCTGGAATACGGGTTCAACAAGTCCCGTAATTGTGGTTTCGCAATCGGGCGTATACACTGTTACCGTCAATGATGCTTGTTGCAGTTTTCAAAATACCTATGTTGTGTGTATTCGTCCGGCCCAAGGTGTCCTGAAAGATTCAACCGTTACCTGTGAAATGCAGCAGTACACGTTTTATCCCGCAGCAAGTGCTAATAATGATTTCAGTTGGTATATCAATGGGGTGTATTATGGTTCGTCAAACAGCATTTCGCCTTTGCTTGATTCAGGAACCCATTCAATCACGCTGCTTATTACCAACCCGGTTTGCAACGATTCGGTATGGTCTGGTACGGAGACCGTTTTTGTTGATAAAACCGTTACGGGGGAAATGCAATTCGTTATTCCGAATGTATTTACGCCTAACGGTGACGGTATAAATGATGCATTCATAAACGAGATTGAACCGGTTGAAAACTACAGCATCCAAATTTATAACCGCTGGGGCCAGGAGTTGTTTGCTTCAACCGACATAACAAACCCCTGGGACGGAAAATTTGCCGGAAATGACGTGCCTGATGGCATGTACGGATACGTTATTCACTACAACAGGGGATGTGAAAACGATAATGCTGTGCAACT
>DASPJQ010000063.1:0-1644 GCA_035628535.1 Flavobacteriales bacterium
AAGCCAACGGACTTCCAACCGATTTTGTAAAATCGGTTTATTTTGACAATGAAAAAAACGTTTGGTTTGGATTATACGGTGAAGGGTTGGTCATGCTAAAAGATGAATTTTTCACTTTTTACCAATTGCCGCCACCTCATTCAAATGATATACGGTGTGTATTGGTTTCGGGGAACGAGCAATGGCTGGGAACGAACAATGGGCTCATTCATGTAAGCAATTACACAAAGGAAGGGATTGAACGCTATACACCCATTACCGGAGACGAGGCCTTTGAAGTCACAGCCATCAGCGATGCGGGAGAAACATTAATAATTGGCAGTGGGCAAAACGGGCTTTTTATTTTTGACAAAAAAAAACATACCTGGAAGAGTAAACTTTGTGCGGGTGAAAACCTGATAAACCAAATAACCGACATAAAAAAAACCGAAAATGGTTTTTGGGTTGGAACACGCGGGGGGCTTCTTAAACTTGATGCCGATCTGAAGTTGCAAAAATCATGGAGCACGGGTGACGGGCTAATTCACAACAACATTAATTGCATATATGCAAACAACAGTGAAAACTGTTGGGTATGCACACCCGGCAACCATATTTCGCATATTTATGGAAATACCGTTAAAAACCTCAATTTATCAACGGCTGCACAATTTCTGGAAATTTCATGTTTGGCCAAAGACGAAAAGGGACGGATTTGGGCCGGTTCCAATGGCAGTGGTTTATTCATTATTGATGGAAAAGAAATTACCCAACTTAAAACAGCACAAGGCTTAAAATCAGATTATATCTATTCCCTTGTATTGGGTAATAATAACGATATATGGCTTGGCCACAGGGGATCCATGACCCGTGTTAACATCAACACATTAAAAACCGATGTTTTTGATCAGCAATACAGCATAAGCAATGAATTCAATCCCATGGCCGCTTTTAAAGATCAAAAAGGCAACCTCTGGTTTGGAACCACAACGGGCTTGTTGATGTTCAACCACGATAAATTAAGAATCAACAAGGTTCCTCCGAAACTGAACCTGAAAAGCGTGATTTGTTCTGACAAATCGCTTGATTTGTCAAAACCGTGCATTTTACGGTACGGCACCTATAAAATAAAATTCAATTTTGTTGGTATAAGCCTTTGTAAACCAGAAAAAGTAACGTATCAATATTTCCTGGAAGGTTTTGACATTGGCTGGAGTGAACCTACCACCAACAACAGTGCCGATTATTCCAGACTTGAAGACGGTGACTATATATTTAAGGTTCGCGCTCAAAATGATGACGGTTATTCAACCGGGGAAGAAGTATTGTTTCGTTTTACCATAAAAAGCCCTTTTTGGAAAAGCTGGTGGTTCATGCTTATTTGTGCCTTTGCATTTCTTTTTATAACCGTTACCATTATTAAAATAAGGGAACGCAACCAACAGCGGCTGGTAAGCCTTTTGGAATCCAACCTTGCCATACGAACCGAAGAATTGAGGAATCAAAAAAGCCTTGTTGAACAAAAAAACAAAGACATTACCGATAGCATCCATTACGCGCTACGCATCCAAACCTGCATTTTGCCCGATATGGACCTGTTAAAGGTGTACCTCCCTGACAATTTTATATTGTACAGGCCACGTGACATTGTTTCGGGCGATTTTT
>DASPJQ010000064.1:0-1160 GCA_035628535.1 Flavobacteriales bacterium
GCACAACCTTGCCCTGGCGCTTGTAAGCAAAGGGTATACAGTAACCGGAAGCGATGACGAAATTTACGAACCTTCACGCTCACGGCTGAAAAAAGCAGGTATTTTACCGGCTGAAATCGGATGGTTCCCTGAAAAAATTAATCCAAAACTCGATGCCATTGTTCTTGGCATGCATGCCCGTGCAGATAATCCTGAATTGTTGCGTGCGCAGGAACTGGGGTTGAAAATTTATTCATACCCCGAATTTTTATACGAGCAAACCAAAAACAAAAAACGCATTGTAATTGGCGGCAGCCATGGCAAGACCACGGTTACCTCAATGATCATGCATGTACTTAAGACCCAAGAAATAGGTTTTGATTATTTGGTAGGATCGCAACTGAAGGGATTTGAGCGCATGGCCCACCTTGACAATAAAAATAAAATTGCCGTGTTTGAGGGCGATGAATACCTGGCCTCACCCATTGACCGAAGGCCAAAATTTCATTTGTACAAGGCCGGTATAGGTTTAATAACAGGCATTTCATGGGACCATATTAACGTGTTCCCAACATACGAAAATTATGTGGAACAGTTCCGGATATTTGCGCACGACATTCCTGAAACAGGACATCTTATTTATTGCGCGCACGATGCTGAATTGATGAAAATGGTTCAAACCACCCGCATTGGTGCATATTTGGTGTCCTATGGCATTCCTGAAAATTATGTGAACAATACAATGCAAACCGTGGTAAAGGCTGGCGAAAAAGAATATACGTTAAACGTTTTTGGCAATCACAACCTCATGAACCTTGAGGGGGCACGCCATGTTTGCCAATTGCTTGGTATGGATAGCCATGATTTTTACAAAGCCATTCAATCATTCGAAGGGGCGGCACGCAGGTTGGAACTGGTGCACCGGGCCCCTAATTTTATTGCTTACCGTGATTTTGCCCATTCACCTTCAAAATTGCGCGCAACCACCAACGCAATAAAAAATCAATACAAAAATTACCGCATGGTGGCCTGCATGGAATTACATACATTCAGCAGCCTGAATGAAAATTTTTTAGGCGAATACAGGAATTCGTTTGATGAGGCCGATGTACCTGTTGTATATTTTAATCCGCAAACCATTGCGCACAAAAAATTAAAACCCATTAGCGAGCAGCAGGTAA
>DASPJQ010000065.1:0-3269 GCA_035628535.1 Flavobacteriales bacterium
TATTTGGCGCTGATGGCCTCCATTGTTGCTTTTAAATCCATGGCTTAATTTTTTTTGTGAACTTATAATTTTATTCAATTCCCTTGTCAATTCTTGATTAATTTTCACCAAAATTTAAAGGGATGAGCAAAATCGCCTTAATTACAGGGGCAACAGCGGGTTTTGGCCTGGCCACGGCACGCATTTTCGCCAAAAATGGCCTCAATTTGATAATTACAGGTCGCAGAAACGAACGTTTATTGGACCTGCAAAAAGAACTGGTAGCATTATTTAACGTTAAAGTTCTTCCCCTTTGTTTTGATGTGCGCCATCAAAAAGCCGTTGAACAAAACCTGGGTAATTTATCGGCCGAATGGAGCCATGTTGATATTCTCGTAAACAATGCCGGCCTTGCTGCCGGTTTCAGCACCATTGACAACGGCAACCTGGAGGACTGGGAAACCATGATTGATACCAACCTGAAAGGACTGTTATACGTTTCGCGTACCATACTTCCGGGAATGAAAGCGCGCAGGAGCGGGCACGTAGTCAATATCGGCTCAATTGCCGGGAAAGAAACCTACCGTTTCGGGAACGTTTATTGTGCTACCAAACACGCGGTTGATTCGCTTACAAAAGCCATGCGCATTGATTTGCTTCCCTTCAACATCAAAGTAACAGGTATTTGCCCTGGCGCGGCCGAAACGGAGTTTTCACTGGTACGGTATAAGGGCGATGCGGATAAGGCAAACAGCGTATACAAAGGTTTTGAGCCATTGGTGGCGCAGGACATTGCAGAAATCATATGGTTTGCTGTAAACCGGCCATGGCACGTAAACCTGAACGATATTGTGGTTACTCCAACAGCGCAAGCCAACGCGTTTTATATTGAGAAGGCGAATAATTAATATGAGTATAAAGTACAAAGTACAAAGTACAAAGAGGTGTGCGTATGAAAAAGAAGAGCACGCGAATTTTAAACCGTCATACGTAAAACACGTAGTGTATAACCTGATTATAAGATCCCAATGGCTTATTGAACAAAAACGTAACCTTTTCAATTCCGTCTCTTTGTACTTTGTACTTTGTATTTTATACTCTTCCTGCGCTCATAAATCCGAGTCGGCCGATCTTATTATTCACAACGGTGTGGTTTACACATTTGATAATGAGATGACGGTTACCGAGGCAATTGCTGTTAAAGACGGTAAAATTTTAGAGACCGGGCCTGAACGACAAATCATGAACAAATATTCGGCTGAAGAGTATGTTGACGCCAAGGGCAGGGCCGTGTATCCTGGTTTTTTTGATGCACATTGCCATATTCTCAATTACGGTAAAACATTTTTGGAAGTGGATTTGCGCAAATGTAAATCATGGGAGGAATGCATAAACAAAGCGAAGGAATTTGCAGCAAAAAACAAAGGCGCCTGGATAAAGGGAAGGGGATGGGACCAGAATGAATGGGCGGTCAAAGAATTTCCGGACAATGAACGTTTGAACAAGGAATTTCCCAATATACCGGTTTATTTGACGCGCGTTGATGGCCACGCAGCCATTGCCAATGCCAGGGCGCTTGAATTGGCAGGCATCACATCTGAAACAACTGTAAAAGGCGGCACCATGTGCAACAAAATGGAAAAATAACAGGAGTGCTCATTGATAACGCAATGGAACTGGTAAAAGCCAAAATGCCCAAATTAACACGCAGTGAAACTGAAAAAGCGCTTTCGTTTGCCGGTGCGAATACAGCATCGTATGGGCTTACTACGTTATGCGATGCAGGGAGTGAAATTGAAACATTTCGCATACTGGAGGAAATGCAAAAGAAAAACATGTTTATGCCGCGCGTATACGGTATGCTGGTTCCCGATGCCAACGGTTTTGCCTTTGCAGCTAAAAACGGAATTTACAACAAGGAAAAAATGACCATTCGTTCATTTAAAATTGTAAGTGACGGGGCCCTGGGATCACGCGGGGCCTGCCTTAAACAGGCATACAGCGATGCGCATGATATCATGGGGAAACTACTGGTAAACCCGGGTGACCTGGATTCAATCATAGCCAAAATATACGATTTGGGTTACCAGGTCAACACCCATTGCATTGGTGATTCGGCCAACACATTATTGCTGCGCCTTTATGCAAAATACCTTGAAAAACCCAATGATTACCGCTGGCGCATTGAACACGCACAGATCCTTGATTTAAATGACATGAGCCAGTTTGCCAATTATTCCATTATTCCCAGTGTACAGCCTACACATGCCGTGAGTGACATGCCATGGGCCCTGGACCGGGTGGGGCATGAGCGCATAAAAGGAGCATACCGTTTTAAATCCCTGCTTGATCAAAACGGAATTATTGCATTGGGCACCGATTTCCCGGTTGAGGAAATAAATCCGTTTAGAACTTTTTATGCAGCGGTAACCCGGAAATATTACGATGGTAAGGCCATTAAAGGACTTTATAACGAAGTTTTGACACGCGAGGAAGCATTAATGGGGATGACCAAATGGGCAGCTATGGCCGCCTTCATGCTTGAAAAAACAGGTACACTTGAAAAAGGCAAGGCGGCCGATATAATTATTCTTGACCGGGATATTATGAAGGTTGATGAAAAGGACATTGTGTCAACCATGGTTATGGCAACGTTTATAAACGGCAAACGGGTGCATTCGTTAGAATGAACACCCGTTTCCGCAAACACCAAATAAAGCATGAAAGTTAAGCGTGTGTGGAGAGAGTCTTTCGTATTTTTAGAACGATGGACAACTAATGGTCCTGAACGTCCTCTTTTTCTTCTTACAGTTAAAGTTAATACCCATACTCAATTCATGCGATCCGCCTGAACCTGTACCCAGTTTTGACAAGGTAAGGTCATAGCTCTAACCCAGTTTGAAGTGTGGAGTTGTAATACCAATACTGGTTATAAAAGCATCTTTGTTACGGTACCAAACACCACCGCATAAGCCGCTTTTCGAAACGTATAAACCAAGGTTTAATTGGGTAAATGTTCCCTGCTGGCGGAAAAGAATGTTGGGTGATATCTTGGCATCGTTGGTGGTATACTTGCTTTGTGAAATTGGAATAACCGCACCGGCATGTCCGGTAAATTTCATGGGCATAGGGCTTTTTCCTTTAATTACTGATTCATCAGGCTGTGTTAAGTGATGCGCAGCAAATCCAACAAAAAACTGCTCACTGTAACCCAAAACACCGGCTGAAAAGTCAACGTTACCCACAGTACCACCACGTGGTACATCATTGGTTTGGTAAACAAATCCCCT
>DASPJQ010000066.1:0-11785 GCA_035628535.1 Flavobacteriales bacterium
TCCGCGATGGAGAAACAGCGCAAATGGCCATACGCGCGGCCCTGACGGGTCATTTGGTGCTATCAACCATTCACACCAATTCGGCCTGGGGAACAATATCGCGTTTGATTGATATGGGGGTGCCTTCGTTCCTGCTGGCAAACACCCTGAACACCTCTGTAGCGCAGCGCCTCATACGCAAACTTTGCCCCGACTGCAAAATAAGCGAACCAATGAACCCGACATTGTACCCGCGCAAATACAAAGCACCGCGCAAAGTGGAAACACATTATGCAGCGGTTGGTTGCCCCAATTGTCATTATACGGGTTATAAAGGCCGAAAGGCCCTGTATGAGGTGATTCCCATTGATGCCGAACTATCAGACAACATTAAATCGGGCAATTATAAAGTAGATGAATTATTAAAGGAACGAAATATAAAAACCCTGGCAGAAAATGCTTTTGAGTGTTTTGAATCGGGGCTCACTTCAATGGAAGAAGTATATGCACTGTTACTAAATTTTTAAAATTGAAAAAATGAAATTAGTTGGAATTTTTAGACACAGAGGCACGGTGATACAGGGGTCCACGGGGAACACACTGCTCTACATATTGACAAGCAGCCTGTTTTCATGTTGCTGCCGTTGTGTCGTTGCGGGAAAATTCTCCCTGCGCCTATGCATTGCTACGTGTCTCATTTTCCTTGCGGGCTTTGCAAGCCCTGCCCAGGAACGCTTTGCCGCCATTGAAATGAACATGCTTCGTTTATTACCCGAAATTCCCGGCCTTGATGAACGGGTTGAACTTAGTGTAAACGGTGTGTCCTTGCCAGAATTCCTTCGTGGGCTGGGAACAGCGCATAACCTGAACCTGAGTGTTGATCCTTCAGTAACAGGAAATGTTACTTACAATTTCAGCAATGCCCGCGTATCAGATGTACTTA
Source organism: Flavobacteriales bacterium (assembly GCA_035628535.1). GTDB lineage: Bacteria > Bacteroidota > Bacteroidia > Flavobacteriales_D > UBA2798 > DASPJQ01. The sequence goes on from DASPJQ010000066.1 coordinate 923, forward strand.
TGTTTATTGCACGGCAATATGAGCTTGACATTCGCTTTTACGGTTCCATTATGTCAATCTACAAATTCTTTCCCGAAGTGGAAAAACCAAAAATAGTATATAAAAAACCAAAAATTGATTACCAGAACCAAACCGACTTCCTCTCGCTCGAGTTGAAAAATGACTCATTGGATTTGGTTGCCGAGGAAATTACACGAAAAACCATGCATAATGTAATCCTCGCGCCTGATGTAAAAGGTAAAAGTGTAAGCGTATTCATTCAAAACCGTCCCTTTGACAACGCCCTTGACAAGATGGCCCTGGCCAATGGCCTGCGCATTACCAAAACCAGCGACAATTTCTATTACATTGACCAGGATAATGCTTCTGACAAAAAAAACAAGGATAAAAACGAAAACCGCTTTACCGACAACCTTTCCAATGGCAATAAAGACAATACCAACCAAAACCTGCTCATCAAAAAAACTGACAACAATGTGATTTCGGTAAGCGCCAAAAATGTCCCGATAAGCGATGTGATTGCGGCCGTTTCAAAAGAACTCCTGAACAATTATTTTTTATATTCCGAGCCCAAAGGGAACACCAGCTTATACATTGAAAACGCCAGTTATGACGAATTTCTTAATTATTTGTTTAATGGGACCGACTATACCTTTAAAACGGATAACGGCATTTACCTGATTGGCGAACGGAAACTGGAAGGCCTGCGTGTTACCGAATTGATCCAGTTAAAATACCGTACCGTTGAAAAAATCATTGATTTTATTCCTGCCCAGCTTAAAGAAGGCATTGAAATAAAAGAATTCACCGACCTGAACGGAATCATTGTTACCGCCTCGGCCCCCCGCATGTACGAACTCAAAGAATTTATTTATCAAATTGACCAGGTAGTTCCCATGGTGTTATGCGAAGTGATGATTGTGGACATAAAAAAGTCAACGCTTGTTTCAACCGGTATTACTGCCGGGTTGAGTACAACACCTGTTCAAACCGGTGGAACGGTGTTAAGTGGCGTTGACCTTACCTTGTCAAGCAGTTCCATCAATAATTTAATTTCCGGGCTCAACGGTTTCGGGTCCATAAACCTGGGGTTTGTAACGCCTGAATTTTACATGAAGATTAAAGCGCTTGAAGAAAACGGTTATTTGAAAATGCGGTCTACACCCAGGCTGGCCACATTAAACGGTCACTCGGCCGACCTGACCATTGGTAAAACCGAATATTACCTTGAAGTAAACAACAACGTTGTCAATAACGGTGTAAACCAAAATATTCTGCAATCACAACAATATAAATCTATCAATGCAGACCTTACTGTTAAAATAAAGCCATTTGTTTCATCTGATGAACAAATAACGCTTGACATTGACGTGGAACAAAGCGATTTTACCGGCAAAATTTCTACAACGGCTCCACCCGGCACCGTTAAGCGCCACTTTAAATCAATGGTACGCGTTAAAGACGGGGAAATGGTACTGCTGGGGGGTCTTGAGGACGCAAAACGCAACGACACCAGCACCGGCATCCCTCTTCTTGCACGCATACCAATTATTCGTTGGTTCTTTGGCAACCGCACCAAAGAAAAGAAAAATGACAAGCTCAGCATTTTTATTAAAACAACCATTATCTACTAATGGCCCAGGAAAAAAGCATATCTGCAATCGGGCTCGCTACTTATGTGGCTGGAGTTGAGCTGGCCTTCGTTTCCCGGCAGGTATACGTTTTTAACATCATAGTGTGCCAAAAGAAAAAGAACAAACTTGAACCTGTTTTGCAAAAGCACAATTTGTCTTTTGAAGAATTAAAACCGCTTTTAAAAAATGTAAGCAGCTTTCATCTTGTAATAACCGGAAAAGTTGTTGTATACCGGAGGTTGAGCACAACTATTGACAGGCACAGCGATCTTATTCATTACATATTGCCCGATGCCCATCCCGATGATTTCATTGCGCAGTACCAAACCCTTCCCGACATGCGCTTTGGCGCGCTTATTCGCAAAGACCTCTACCGGTCGTTACTGGAACCCTTTGCACATGCCAGGCTTTATCCCGACTCGGTGTTGATAGGCCCATATATACTGAAACTTTTTTCAATGGTAACCGGTTTGCAGGAGGCCCTCCTTGACACCATAAATTACCAGGTCCCTTATGGAGACGGCCTTATGGCCATTATTATTGATAAAGATGTCCATGAACCATTCGATCCGAAAACGTTCCAATCGGGAAAAGAAACCATCAATGCCTATTGCATGCCGGCTTTGTGCGCCCTTTTGAATGCCGATGTGGAATACCTCCGGGTTTCAATTACCAATGACCCTGAAACTGCTAAATTAACCAATGAAGCCAAACAAAAACGCAGGTTCAGGCGCCTGCTTACCATTATCGTTCCGGTAATATTTGCTATAGTAACAGTCAATTTCTTTTTTAACCAGCATTTAAGCGATAAGCGCAATGCATACGATGAACAACTGGCTTTAAACCAGCAACAACTCAATGAAATAAATAAACTGGAAAAAGACATTGAAGGTAAAAAAGCATTGCTGGGTAAAAGAACGGGCAACCAGGGGCCGGTTTTAAGTATACTTGGCGACCAACTGGCGGCTACTGTCCCCGCAAAGATAAAACTTAAAAACCTTGAAATTTTCCCTATGAACGGAAAGATACAAAAGGAAAGACCCATGGCTTTTGTTTACAACAAAATAACAGTTGAAGGCATCTCATCGGAAAGTGAAGTACTGGACAACTGGATAAAAAAATGCCGCAAAATATACTGGATAAAGGATGTTTCGCTGGTAAAGTACACCTTTGATCCTGACAAAAGAGGTATTTTTAAAATTGAGCTTATTCTGCAATGAAGTTTTTAAATTATACATATAAACAATTAAATTTGTTCCTGCTGCTTATGGCGGTATTTGTACTGTTGCTTATATACCGGCAAACCATTGTTCCCACCTTTAATTTATACCGTGAGTGCGGGCAAATGGAACTTCAGCTCGAAAAAGCACAAAATGCAACAACCCGCCTGAATATTTTAAAAAGCGAATACCGCAGGTTAAATAAGATTGCCGGAAATTCAAAATTGACCAACGAAGAAATACGGCAGGCTATCCTGAGCAACACGAACCTTTTTACCGATGCCGCGCACATTGCCAGTATAAAAGAACCCCATGTATACACGGCCGATAACATGGAGGTGGTGACCCACCAGGTAGATATTCAGGGGAACTTTAAAGAACTTATAACCATAACCAACCAATTTGAAAACAAATTTACCGATGCACGCCTCTCTGCCCTTAAGTTTTATACGGTGGAAGACAACCGCACGAAAAAAAACAGCTTATATGGAACATTTTATTTTCAAAATTTTAAAAAACAATAGAGCAGCACTAACAATATCCGCTTTTTGCATGTTAGTACTTGCAAGTTGCAATGATTTTATCGCTGCCGATTTAACCGATAAAAACATAACGGTACTGGCCCCGTCTGACAACGTAAGCACCACGTCAGCCACGATCAGTTTTTTCTGGCAGGAACTGGATGGAGCAAGAACATATCGCCTGCAAATTGCCAAGCCATCGTTTGACAGCATGGTAAGTTTGTTGGTTGACACCAGCACGTCCGGAACACAGTTTACCCATGTGTTTAGCCCGGGCATTTACCAATGGCGAATACGGGCCGAAAATGGCTCCACAGAAACCCCCTGGGTCACCCGAACAATAACGATTGACTCTACTACAGACCTTTCATCACAACAACTTATTTTAACAGACCCTGCAAACAATGATGCGGTAAACACCACTTCTTTCACCGCAACCTTTTATGGATTATACAACGCTTCGCAATACAGGCTGGCTGTTAAATCGCATACAAGTAATTTTACCGGAAGTCTTGTTGTACCTGAAATCACGTCAACAGATACCTTTATAACAGTTTCGGGACTAACGGAGGGATACCTTGACTGGGGTGTCAAGGGCGAATCGGGGTTAAGCAGCACTTCCTATACAACCCGAAGCATCTACATTGATCTTACGGATCCCCTGGCCCCAATGCTGAACACTCCTGGCAATGCTGCAACCATTACGGGACCCGATTTTACATTGACCTGGACCAACGGTGCCGACTCAGGTTCTCCACTTAGTGACAGCGTATTTATATATGAAGATGCTTCCTTTAATGTGCTCCGCAAATCATACTATACAAGTACCACCATTTTAACTGACACCATTGCTGACGGCACTTATTACTGGCGTATAAAAGCTATTGATAAGGCAGGAAACGCGGGACCATTTTCTTCATCAAGAAGTTTTACCGTTAACTGATATGCAAAAGAAAATACTCACCGGGGTTATGTTGCTGGCCGTAGTCCTTATATGGGGTTATGTAGGTTACCGCTTTATTGGCGGTATGGGTAGCGATGAAGAAGAATTGCTTGCTGAAGATACACCCGTAGAAGAAACATCAGTTATAAGAATCAATGCAAAACAAAAGCTGTTGCTTAATTATACCGATCCCTTTTTAAAACAAGATATAAAACCGGCACCAATCAAAACCGGGGGTAAGCCCTTACCGCAACCGATTAAGAAAATCGAAAAACCGGTGGTGCCGGTTAACAATTTTAATTGGCCAACGGTATTATATAAAGGACTGATCCAAAACCAGAGTCACCCGGACAAGTTATTGGCGCTGGTAATTGTGAACGGAAAGGAACACATTGTAAGGAAAGGAGAAAGGGTGGAAGATTTGCTTGTGACCAATATTGACAAAAATAAAGTTGAGCTGGTACATGACCAGGAAAAAAAGGTTTTTGGAAAGTAATTAAACAGCAAATTTGTATTATCAATAGTTATTGTATACCGAATTATCAACCTGTGGCATTTTACACACCTGGCATAAATCGCATTTATTATAAGTAAACCAATGGTCACGTTCATTGGCAGGGAATTTATTAATATATGGCTTGAGATTGATTTTTTGCTTGATCCATAAAGTTGTAATGGCCGGATTGGTCAAATAATATTTTGCCGCACGCAGGGGGTACTTCACGAGGTCTTTATGCGCCATAGGATAACGCGTAATCAACCGTACACAAACAATGTCAAGGTTTTTTTCAAGCGAGAGTTCATCGTACAGTTCAACTTCCAGACCGTATCCAATGGTTATGACATCGCCTCCCCACATTTTTTTGAGGCCGTACGCTACTTTTGCGGCCTGTGTAGTGATAAGCACCTTGCGGTCTTCAAGCGGCTTACCGGCCCGTTGCACAATAAATTTGCCCGCCTCATAAAAAATGTTCAGGAACTCGTTTTCTTTAACGTCTTCAAGCCTTATGGAAAAAACTGCGTCCTGCAGCACTACCTTATCATACAATTGTTTGTTGTAATTGACCCAATGCGTTAAATCGGCCACCAGGGTTTGAATGACACCATCATCAAGGTAGTGAATGTGATCGGCCGTTTGGAGGGCATTGGCATAATATTCGTACGCTTTATAATATACTTCCTCCTCACTAAAAGCGTGCAGCGGTGAAATTTTTGTATGACCTTTTTCATCAATGGTATCACCCGGGTAAGGGACCACGAATTGCGTGCGGCATTCACCGTAATATTCTTTATAATAGTCGGCTACAACCCGCCTGGGAAATTTTATATGGTTGATCCATTTGGTTTTTTCCCTTAGCAACACAAAACCAGTTACGAACGGAATGGCCATTTTTGGCTTCAACGCCTCTGTAAACAGGCAAAAGTTATTGGCAAAATATTGTTCACGCATTTTAGCCACTTCAACATCGTTTTTGGAATGGTATTTTACCTGGTTGGGGAAATAACTGGCACCGCTCCACCCCGACAGTAAAATATCAATTTCCGGCCAACGCTTGTTTATCTGGTCAATGATAAAATTAACCGCACTGTGATGGTTTGAGTTGAGCGCATCGTTTATGTTGACCAGTACCTGGTTTTTATATTCAACAACCACAACGCTTTCTAACGAGTATCCTATATACGTTATTTTAACATCATCAACCGTGTAGGTTTTAAAAGAAACCGCCTCAGTAACCGAACCGAAACCGAGGTGATATAAAAACGGTTTTATGCCTTTGCGCCACTGGAACGGAAAAAATACGTTTGCTTTTTTATTGAGCTTGCGTAACGTGGCGCTGTGCAAATGGTCCTCATGCCCGTGCGAAATGAGCACCACATCAAAATCATAGGGAACATTGCCGGGATAAACCGGCCATAAATACCATTGTTTATAATATGCCTCACCTCCCAGCCAGGGGTCAAATACAATGCGCTTGTTACCGCATGTAAGCAAAAAAGACGAATGCGCCAGGTATTCGAGTTTAATCATAGGTGGTGTATAAACTCGTTATAAGAAATTTTATTGCAACGAATTATCAATTAGCAATAAGGGAAACTTTTTTTTAGAAAAACACAATAAACTACAGAATGGGCCGTTATGCATAATTTCCTGCAGTAACCTTACGATTTTCCAGAGCCACCAGTGATAAATTATCCTTCACCGGCAAGCATGTGCAACAGATCGTTATAGACCGAATACTCAAAATTAGCTTTGACAACCCCAAGGCATTGTTTTGCAGTGTAATTATTGACCTTAATGTCTTCAAGGGTGCACGATGTTTCATTATTGGGGCCATGCGGATCGCTGGCAGCCTTCCAAACCCGTAAAACCTTGTTGGTATAATTAAAACCGCATTCGATACCGTTTTTGGTAATGGTTTTGTGCATGGTTAAATTTACGGAAGATAAAACAGAACCATACCGCGACAACGCATCTTTATTTCAAATGCTTGTATTTATTTTACTGGTTATACGGCCACACTGTGTTCCCGCAACGCATCGTTGAGCGATGTTTTTAAATCGGTACTCTCCTTACGTTTTCCAATAATCAACGCGCAAGGCACCTGGAATTCTCCGGCCGGGAACTGTTTGGAATAGGAACCGGGAATAACCACGCTGCGTTCGGGCACATGCCCTTTCATTTCAATGTGCTTGTCTTCGGTAACATCAATAATTTTTGTTGAGGCCGTTAGCACCACGTTGGCGCCCAACACTGCCTGTTTGCCTACGTGTACTCCTTCCACTACAATGCTGCGGCTGCCTAAAAAACAACCGTCTTCAATTATTACAGGGGCCGCCTGTACGGGTTCCAACACTCCCCCAATTCCAACTCCACCGCTCAGGTGAACATCTTTACCAATTTGTGCACACGATCCTACAGTAGCCCAGGTATCAACCATGGTACCGCTGTCAACATACGCGCCAATATTTACATAACTCGGCATCATAATAACACCTTTTGCAAGGAATGCCCCATACCGCGCAACCGCATGCGGCACAACGCGTACACCCAACCCGGCATAATTGCTTTTTAATTTCATTTTGTCATGAAACTCCAGCGGGCCGGCATGAAGCGTTTGCATACCCTGCGTAGGAAAATACATGATAACGGCCTTTTTTATCCAGTCATTTACCTGCCATTTTCCATTTGTAGGTTCAGCCACGCGCAGTATACCTTTGTCCAACTGTTCAATGATCGATTCAATAGCATCAATGGTGCGTTGGTCTTTTAATATTTCCCGGTTATCCCAGGCAGCTTCTATCAGTTCTTTTAGCATAAAAGAAATATTCAATATTTAGAAATTTAAAGATTTAGAAATTCAGGGTCAAGGCTTAAAGGTTTAAATTTCTAAATTTTAAATTATTATTCAATTCGCTTCAATTAATTTCCCAAGGGCATTTTCATAAATTTCCCTTGCCTCGGCAACATTGCCAAACGGCTCCCCGTCAACCTGGAATTTCCCCTTGGTCACGTGCCCCAGTAAAGTGAACGGGATTTTATTGTCAACCATATAGGTGAGGAAATCCTCCTCGGCATTGGGATCAACGCTTACCACAATGCGGCCCTGGGCTTCGCCAAACATGTAGGCATCAGGACGCACGTCCGAATCGGTTTCTATATCAAAACCCAATGAATTGGGTAAACACATTTCAACAAGTGCAACCCATAAACCGCCTTCGCTGCAATCATGCGCGGCCGTAATCAGGCGTTTTTCACTCAACGTCCTAACGGTATCGTGTATACGCAGCTCTTCGTCCATGTTAAAATAAGGCGGTGGCGACAGTTTTACACCGTGGTAATGGTATAAATATTCTGATGAATTGATGTCTTCAGGCGTTTTGCCGATGATAAAAATCAAATCGCCTTTTACCTTGAAGTTAAGCGACATGGCTTTGGTCTTATCGGGTACAATTCCAATCATACCAATGGTAGGGGTTGGAAATACGGGTATTTCTTTCCCGTCAATATTGCTTTGATTATAAAAACTTACGTTGCCTCCGGTAACCGGGGTTTTCAATGCTTCGCAGGCTTTGCCCATTCCTTTAATGGCCCCTACAAATTGCCAGTAGCTTTCGGGGTTATAGGGATTTCCAAAATTAAGGCAGTTGGTAATGGCCGATGGGTACCCGCCTGTGCATGAAATATTGCGTGCCGCTTCGCACACCGCAATGGACGTACCAATCTCCGGGTCGGCATGTACATACCGCGAATTGCAGTCAACGCTCATGGCAAGCGCTTTTTTGCTTTCCTTCAAATTCACCAGGCCGGCATCGGAAGGATTGTTGGTAGCCATGTTGACCGTTCCCACCATGCTGTCATACTGTTCATATATCCACCGCTTGGAAGCAATGTTGGGATATGCCAGCATTTTGAACGCAACCTCTTTTAAATTTTTTGGTTCCTTTATTTTTTTGATGTCGAATTTTTTTGTTTCGGCATAGTAGGCAGGCTCCTTGTACTCGCGTTTGTAAACGGGCGCACCTCCACCCAACACCAATGTATCGGCCGGCACATCGGCCACCAACTCCCCTTTAAACCAAAATTCAATGCGTTTGGTATCGGTCACTTCACCTATTTGCTCGCAATTCAAATCCCATTTATCAAATATTTTTTTTACTTCGTCTTCGTGCCCTTTTTTAATCACTACCAGCATACGTTCCTGCGATTCACTCAATAAAATTTCAAATGGCACCATTCCCTGCTGGCGTGTTGGCACGTTGTCAAGCTTTATTTTCATGCCCACGCCACCTTTGGCGCTCATTTCGCTGGTTGAACAGGTAATGCCTGCTGCACCCATGTCCTGCATACCAACAATTAAATCGGTTTTTGCAAGTTCCATAGTGGCTTCAAGCAATAATTTTTCCTGGAACGGATCACCAACCTGTACTGAAGGAAGGTCCTTTGCCGAGTCTTCGGTAATATCCTTTGAAGCGAACGCAGCACCGTGAATGCCGTCCTTACCTGTAGCAGAGCCCACAATAAAAACCGGATTGCCCACGCCTTTGGCCGTAGCCGAAATGGTTTTGCCTACTTTCATGATGCCTGCGCTGAATGCGTTTACCAGTGGATTCTGGTTAAAGCTTTCATCAAAAAAAACTTCACCGGCCACAATAGGAATACCGAATGCATTCCCATAGTCACCAATGCCTTTTGAAACACCTTTTACAAGCCATTTGGTACGGGCCAGGTTAATGTCACCAAAACGCAGTGAATTCATTTGCGCAACCGGGCGTGCGCCCATGGTAAAAATATCGCGGTTTATGCCGCCCACACCGGTTGCAGCGCCCTGGTAAGGCTCCAGTGCCGAAGGATGGTTATGCGATTCAATTTTGAACGCGCAGGCAAGTCCATCGCCAATGTCAACCAATCCAGCATTTTCATCACCGGCTTCGGCCAGCATATGCGGACCTTTTTTAGGTAATGTTTTCAGCCATACAATTGAATTTTTATACGAGCAATGTTCGCTCCACATAACAGAATAAATGGAAAGCTCGGTAAAATTGGGTGTACGGCCCAATATATCTTTAATCTTATCGTATTCTTCCGGCAAAAGGCCAAGTTGTTTGGCGGTTTCAACAGTTTCAGGTTTACCTGTAGGAACTTTTTTTGACATAATTCTTTTTTTCGATTGCATAAAATTACGTTTACTATTGGAAGAGGCGTTAACAAAACGTCCATTTTATCAACACGGAACGCTTTTCACAATTGACTGTATTTTATGCCTTAACATGAAAAAAAATGCGTATTTTGGAGCCGAATGGACGCTGTTTGGGGAATACCGTTGACCTTGTTTTACCTGGCTGTATTGGTTTGGCTGGTGCGCAGGTGGAAACATTTCTCTCATGAAAGTCTTCCCAAAAATTTAATCACCGTTTTTCTACTCTATAAAGTATTGCTGGGGGTATGCCTGAGCCTCATTTATATTTATTATTACCAGGCCAGGGCCGATGCTGACATTTTCAAATATTTTGATGACAGTTACCACATGACAAGGGCCTTATGGGAAAAACCAGGCGATTTTTTTAAAATGTTGTTTGGTATTGGTAACGATACCGACCATTTTACGCAGGAATATTATTCAAAAATGAACCATTGGTTCAGGCGGTACGAAACACAGGTTTACAACGACAATCACACCATGATACGGCTGAATGCGGCCCTGCGCCTTTTGTCATTCGGGTATTTTCATGTACACGAATTGTTTTTCAGTTTTATTTCGTTCGTTGGTATCATGTCGTTTTACAAAGGTTTTACCCTTTTTACCAATGAAAACAAACATAAAATCCTGGCGTTTGCCCTGTTCCTTTTCCCATCGCTTAATTTCTGGAGCGCGGGCGCGTTGAAGGAAAGCGTGCTGATTTTTTGCCTGGGCAATATTTTTTACGCGGTTTGCCTGCTGGTTCAACGCAAAATAAATGTCCGATACACGATTTTAGCACTTGTTTCACTCATTGTGGCACTTTTTTTAAAATCATATGCCCTGGCCGCGTTAGCCGCTGGTTTA
>DASPJQ010000067.1:0-3490 GCA_035628535.1 Flavobacteriales bacterium
TTTCAAAGCAAATGACTATAATGTTAAATTCATTAAAGTCCTGAAAGCTTCCAGCGCCCGGTAAAACTGTGCCGGGCCGGTTAGTGGCGGTAAAATTACAACCACTGCAACCGATCCGTCTCTTTGATAATAAAAGTAAAGGCGCTGAATACGATAATACCGATAACGGGCACAAAATCCATTGGCTGCGCGTTAGCGCATACCGTTCCATGCATGTTACCGTGTTAGTGCAATTGCGTGTGAAAACGGGAAATTGGCACCCTTACTATTTAGGAATATGGGCATTAATGTGTCGTTCCAGGCTAAAATACGGGTGAATGACTTGACCCAGCAAAATCAACAGCGGTGGGTGCCTTGACACCAAAGCAATTAATTATACTCAAATAAACGGGCTTGTGATGCGTAATGACATGAAATCCCCAACCACTTCATTGTTATTGGCCTTCATTTTTTTCAGGTTTACCAATGCTGTAAAAAAGGAACCGAAATATTTTCCTGACGGTGAAGAAACCACTGCTGCATCAATTCAAGCGGGTCATGCTCACCCGTTGTCCAGGAACAAAAGTTTTTGCATAGCAACATTACTATAATGGTGTATTGTTTCAGGATTGTTTTGTGCATAATAGTTATCATACAATGCAAATAATAGCTTCCCGGAATAAATTGTTTTGTAGTAAACAACCACGTTTTTGATTCGGCATTGGTGTATGGTTGTATCGGGATTTATGTTTACGTAACTCCACGCCAGCTCGTCAAGCGCTGCGATACGAATGGTGTCATGATTGTGTTTATTGTTATAAACACGCCAAACCGAGTCAATGTATGCATTGCGTTGGGCCTGCACCGTTAAGCAGGTTACGGAAAAAACAGGCTATAAAACGTGAAGTAAATTTCATACGACCTGTGGCCGATTTTGATCAAAACAACTAAACCCTTATCCCAATTACACAAACATCATCGATCTGCTCCAGCGAACCACGCCATTTTTCGAACTCTTCATTCAGGATAAACTTTTGCTCTTCCATTGTTTTATCGTGAATTTCCTGCAGCAGGTTTTGCATGGTTTTATATTTGAATTTTTTACCGTTTGGTCCGCCAAACTGGTCGGCATACCCATCACTGAACAAATAAATGCAATCGCCTTTTGAAATATCAATAACGTTATTGGTAAACGGCTTGCGGTAATCAAATTTTCCAATGGGTTGTTTATCGGCCTTTATTTCCTCTATTTCGCGCGTGCTGTGCCGCACAATCCACATGGGATTGTGCGCTGCAGCAAATTGCAGTTTCCCTGCTTTAAAATCAATTGAGCACAATGAAATGTCCATACCGTCCTTTACTTCGTGCTCCTGCGTTTCAAAGGTTTCAATCACGAGGTCACAAAGTTTGTCAAGAATATCGCTCGGTTTTTTCAAACCGAATTCTTTTACGCAACGGTCAAGGCTGTTGGCGCCTACTACGCTTACCATGGCCCCCGGCACACCGTGACCGGTGCAATCAACCGCGGCAATTTTAATTTCATTCCCCTTAGTAAACATCCAGTAAAAGTCACCGCTAACAATGTCTTTCGGTTTAAATAAAATAAAACTGTCGGCCAGGTGCTCCTTTACGGTTTTTACCGTTGGCAATATGGCGTTTTGCAAACGCTGTGCGTAATTGATTGAATCCAGAATTTCTTTGTTCTTTTCCTCAACCATTTCTTTCTGGTGTTGGAGGTCTTTTGTGCGATCGGCTACCTTTTGCTCCAGGTTGGCGTTAATGTGTTTTAAATCGTTGATCAGGTTTCTGATAGACACCTGCATTTTCTTGAAGCTTAACGCAAGTATACCTATTTCATCTTTACGCTTAATTTGAATGTCAACATCCATATTGCCTTTGGCAATTTCACGCGCATCATATGTCAATAACTTAAGCGGTTTGGTCATGCCACGGGCAATAACAATTGAGGCAAGAATGACCAGCCCTACCAACCCTGCAAAACAGGCTACAATGAACCTGCGAAGGCTGTATACTTCGGCAAAGGCCTCTTCTTCATCAATTTCGCTCATAATAACCCAATGCATGCCTTTTATATTGAGCGGCCGGTAGGCTGACAAAACAGGAACATCACGGTAATCGGGAAAAATTTCAGCATTGGTTTCGCCTTTCAGAGCGGCTTGCGTACCTTTTGTTTTTACTTCCTGCAGGCCGATTGAACTGTTGAATGTTCTTATTTCCTTGATGATTTCAGGTTTTGTGCCTAGCTGTTTGATCATTTTAAAATAATTGGTGCTGTCTTCTATCAAAAAACGCGATTGGTTACGCAGTGTATAGTCTTCGCCCACAATGTACGTTTCACCCGATTTGCCTAACCCTACTTTTTCCCATTGCTGTTTATTGGTCATTACATCGTTAATGCGGTCAATGGGCAATTGGAAAATCAGCACGCCTATTTTGGTTTGCTGGTCAAAAATGGGGGCGGCAATAAACGCTGCCGGTGCGTAGTATGAGGGGTTGTACGGTTTGAAATCAACCAGTTTTACAAATTCCTTGTTGTCGGTTTCGCGTGCCGCACGAAACGCTTCGGCCAGGTTGGTATTTTTAAACGGCCCGTCAAGCAATGATGTGCCGAAATCAACCTCCTTGAATACCGAATAAATTATATTTCCTGTTTTATTGTCAACAATAAAAATATCATAATACCCGAATTTTTCCAGGTATTTTTTTACAACCGGGTGAAAATTGGCATGGGCTTTTGTGTATGCGCTGGTATCGTTCAGCGCTTCGTTCAGGTAATGTTTTTTACCAACAGGATTTGGGTTTTGCGCAATATACATGCTTTGTAAAATGCGCGTGTGAATGTCCTTTGACGATTCTTTTTCAAATGTTGACTTTACTTTCCGGTTTTTATTGAGCCTTGGTAAATATTCGGTTTCAAAATAGTTTTGCAGGAGTGAATCGTACCTGCGTTGCTGGGCCTCGGTAAGCACTACGCTTTTGTCAATGTTGTTAAAGGCTTCTTTCAGCCGCTTGGCGCCAAAAACAATCATGCGGTCTTCGGCAAACGTTGAAACCTGGTCGCTTATGAGCTGAAAATAATCTTCAATTTGCGTGGCCTTCATTTCGCGCACCGCGGTAAGGCGGTTAAACGATTCGTATTTGAGTGAACTCTTGGCTTTGTGATAGGAAATAATGCCAACCACCAGCATGGATAAAAATGCAATTACAAAAAAATAAATGGTGAGCTTTAAGCCGATTTTCATATGTGCATAATTTACTTTTAGCGGTCATACGAAATATCCATGTAGTTTATCTTTTAAGCAAACATGGGTATTTCACACGTAAACGGGCTGGTTAAGGCAGGCCACTAATTTAGTAACTAATTGGTTTGCGGCTACATAAAAACAAAAAATAGGCCTTTTTTCCATCTTCATTTAATTCATTGATTTATATACTAAAAAGCATCGTTTTATAGTTATTCAGTTGGCCCCCAAACAAAAAATAGCAGAAA
>DASPJQ010000068.1:0-2147 GCA_035628535.1 Flavobacteriales bacterium
TGATGTAAATACCGTACCTGATGCCGTTGAATACCCTGATGCTGAAAATGGATATGAGGGACCAGGCAGTGTTGAGAGCAAAATGCTGGAAACTGAAACGGGCGATACGGACAAAACATTGAACGTTTTTGTAAAAGACAGCAGTAATATGGAGGCTTTACCTTTTTCAAAAGTTACAATAATGGAAAAAGGCAAGACGGTGGCACAAGGCATTTGTGATGCTAACGGAATATATACCATTAAAAGGCCTTTGGCGGGAATTTATACCATGCAAATACAGCAGGTTGGTTATAAAACCAAAGAAATACCCCTTATTTTAGCAGTGGGCGGGCTAAAAGTGAATGAACATGAAGTGAAGTTAACCGGCCAACAGCCTGTAACCAATATGAACGAATAGAAGGCCCCTTCAATTGACCCTGAGGAAGCCCGGTAATTACCTTTGTTTCCCCTTGATTTTATTCATTACACGCGCAATATACTTTTGCGATGGCAATAAGGCCTGCTGTATACGCTTGGCGTAATAAATAGAATCAATCACCTCTTTTTGTTTTTGCTCAACCATCAACTTTTGTTCTTCAATGGTTTTTTTCTGGTTGCGTATAAGTTTAATGCGTGTATAGAGGTAAATTGAAAAAACAAGGAACACCAGCAGCCCGCCATACAAAATGTACATGCGCGACTCTTTTTCCTGAATAATAGCCTTTTGTTGTGCAATGCGCTGTTGGTGCAACAAGCTATCAGCCACTTGTTTTTTGCTGAACTCATATTTTAATTCACCACTTGTAATTTCATTGCTGCGGGCCACGGTATAAATTTTCTCCCTTAAATTTGTGTATGCATTCAAAAATTCATAAGCATCGTCAAGCGATCCCATTTTTTTATTCAATTCTGCCAAATGGTAAAGGATCTTCAGTTGCACATTTTTTGCATCGGCACTTTTTGCGAATTCAAGCGCTTTAATGCCACTCTCTTTTGCATTCGTAAAATCCTTAAGAGTATACATAACCTGCGATAGATTCAACAAGGCATTTGCCCGTTGTTTGAGGTCCTGGCCCGACTCACCGGCTCTAACGCTCAACCTTACATAATGCAATGCCGAATCCATGATTTGCTTTCGCGAAACGCCCAGGAACCGGAGCAACGAATCGTTTGCATTATAATATATTGTTCCAAGGTTATTGTACGCGGTAGCAACAGGTATAAGTTCACCCAGGTCGGCCGAATGTCTCAATGCCTTTTTCATGTAGTGCCATGCCGCTTTTGACATATTCAAATGATTGTAATTTAAGGCAATATTGGTGTACGCAAGGGCCAATTCATAATGCGCACCCGTATCCTGAATGCAGTGCAACGACTTAAAATAATAGCGCTGGGCCTTATCAATGTTCTCGTTCGAAGAAAAACAACCGGCTATGTTATTGTAACAATACGACATAAGGTTGTTGTCATTTAACTCCTCAGCTATACGCAACGCCTTAAAATGGTACTTGATGGCCGTGGGATAATCAGAAACATTCTGAAAAACCAGTCCAATGTTGTCATACGACTCGCATATGGCTTTCTTATCTTTTTTTTGTATGCGCGCTTCCAACGCTTTTTGCAGGTATTTTAAGGCAAGTTTGTGGGAAGCAACATCGAGGTAAAGCAACCCGAGGTTGTTGTATGCCGATGAAAGAAGTTCCAGGTCATTGTGCTTTTCGCCATAGGTAATTACCCTGGCAAAATAATATTTTGCTGAATCATACCGGAGCCCCACATAATAGTTTGTTGCCATCATGGCCTGGCCTTTGGCTTTAATGCGGGCATTGTTATTTGCTGCAGCAAGTGCCAGCATTTGCCGGGCAAAATAAATGCC
This sequence comes from Flavobacteriales bacterium, assembly GCA_035628535.1. Lineage (GTDB taxonomy): Bacteria > Bacteroidota > Bacteroidia > Flavobacteriales_D > UBA2798 > DASPJQ01. The sequence goes on from DASPJQ010000068.1 coordinate 1,856, forward strand.
CGAATCAGGGTTAATGAAACAATAAGCAAACGACAGGTCTTTTAACACCTGTGCTTTTTCCTGATGGGTCAGTTTTTTCGTTTTTAGAACAGTCTTTAATGAATCAATGTTGGCTGCTGCCGAAATAAAAGGCAAAAAAATAAAGTATATGAAAACTATTTTTTTCAAGAATGTATGACCAATCCGTTATTGTTCAGGATTTTTTCTTACACCGTTTATCATGAGCTCAAGTATCCTGCAAGCTGCCTCGGGAATTTTTGTGCCGGGTCCAAACACAGCGGCAACACCTTTA
>DASPJQ010000069.1:0-3920 GCA_035628535.1 Flavobacteriales bacterium
GCTTTCCATGTGGTTATACCGCGCGGGTATGTATATTTTGCCATGGGCTTTTCATTATTTGTTGAAATGCTCAACCTGTTGTTGCTGCGCAACCTTTACCGGAACAGGGAAGATGTGAAGAAGCTGGAGAAGTAATTGGGAAATGAGCCGATGAGCCAATTTGTTGAGAAGCTATTTGAGAGTTTGACCAATTTTTTCGAAATCAGCTGAATAATTTCTCAATGTTTATTTGCTCCCAGCGAATTTAATTAGCTATTGCGTTGAACCGATTTGAATGCGTATTAAATTAGCATACTAGCTCATTGTCCAATTAGCTCATTAAATAGCTATTTCCCCATCAAATTTTCCCTCGCGGTGCAGCATGCGTACCAAAATCTCGTGCGGTTTTAAATAATTTTCGTCCAGTTGTGGATATTGTTTAATGTAACCCGGTATGCTCCGTATATGGTTGGCATGAGCATAAAGGTACTTCCCAAAGCCGTGTTGTATACTTATCATGTCGGCATTGCGTTCAATAAGCCGTTTTGATTTTTTTCCGATAAAGGATACAAGCAAACGTACCAATTCCCACCTGCTGCAGTTGTGAAATTGCAGTACATGGGCCAGTTCATGCGCAATAATTCCTATCTGGCATTCAAACGTACAGTTTTTAAACAGGGCATCCCTCAAAGGCGGTTCAGCATTTTCAAGAATGTTAATGCGGTATTGCCGGTTAAGTGGTTGTTTAAATATGCTGCTAAAAGCAGGCCTTGTGTTATAGGCTTCTCTCAGGCTTTGACACAAAACAAACTCAATGTGCGCGTTTTTCAACTCAGGGTAGTGTGACAAAGCGGTGAGTATAGGGCCGCAGTACTTGTCGGGTATTTTTTTGTTTTTGGCGAATTCCCTGTAATCCATTTTTTTCTTTTTTCTATGATACGGAAATAACAGGCAAAAGGGGCTCCGTTTGGTTTATTTATGAATCAAATTGAAAAATGTAAGGTTTTTACCGAATGGTGCAAGAATTATTCTTATAAAGTATGCCATGCATTTTTCTTTCCAATTCTGTTATGGAAATATTGTTGTTGCCAGGCCTGTCTCATTGGTATTACCGTTATTCAATTGCATGGTTTTCAGAAAAATGGAGGTATCCAAAATCAAAAAATGAAATGCTTTTATGCATGTGTTTTTTACTCCATTTTCCTGATCAATTCCAGGCGGGCCCTGGCTTCGTTTACATCTTCGCCATTTTCCTGACCCAGTTTGATGGCTTTTTGCTGGTATTTCAGGGCGTCTTTCTTGTTCTTAAGTTTGTAACATAAGGCAGCATACGTGTCATTATGATAGTAATTGTCATCAATTTCAATGGAGCGTTTTGACCATTCAAGGGCAAGCTGCAAGTCATTCTTATCATCTGATTGTTTAAATATTTCCCATGCGTACGTATTCAAACCCTCCCCGTCATTCCAGCAACACAGGGGTAAATATCGTTTCAGCGTACTTATATAGGCCGTTTTATTTCCTTTTGCCAAATGGTATTTTGGTATGTAAAACGAAACTAACCCCATGGTGTCTTTTATTCCTGCTGTACGCATTTGATTCAAAAGCGCTAAAAATTTCGTTTCATCCGTGAGCATCCATTGCGGATCCAAGTCACCAGGAGCGTTGTTGAAACAACGCATCATAGCGCCAGAGAGGAGTTTTACCGTAAGCCGATCTGTTTTTTCCCTGCCAACCAACTTTGAAAATTCCTCTTTGTTGTCAAAGAATTCCGCGTAACCCGGTGTTTTTTCGTCATACACAAACTTTTCAATGATCTCAAAATTTTCCTTGCTTACAAATTTGTCTTTAGGTAACGTAGCAATGTACCAGTAGTAAATATCCCAGGTATCGGGTTCGCCTGCCTGCCGCGCTGCAATCATGTAGCGTTGTATAAATTGATAATCACGGTTTCCTTCTTTGTACTTTTTTTTCAAGGCTCCAAAACAGCTTTCAGGGTCAAGGGCCTTTTGTGCATTGGCCAAAAATTCTTTTGGGCGTTGCAAGCCCACAAACCGGTGGAGGATTTTACCCGTTGAATCAAGAAAAAGATAAGTGGGGTATGACATAACGCTGTACGCTTTTCCAATGGCTGCCCCATCGCCTTTTTCCATATCAAGCTTTGCACTAATAAAACGGGTATTGAAATATTTTCCAACCGTATCATTTGAGAAGGTGTTTTTTACCATCCATTTACAGGGTCCGCACCAGGAAGTATAGCAGTCAATAAAAATGGGTTTATGAAGCTTTTTGGCTTTTTCCTTTAATTGTGCCAGGGTTGAATCGTGTTCGAATTGAATACCCTGGGAATATCCCTGCCCCGCTGTTATCAAAAACAGCATTCTCACTAAAAAACGCATTACATCTCAGATTTAAGTTACAATATACGTTTTTTAAGGGTATTTGTGTCACCAACCCGACTTATAGAACCCGGAAGTCGGCAAACTTGCCGAATGAACCGTTAAATGCAGCGAATTTATTTGGATAAGGAGTCGTTAGAGGTGTATATTCTCTTTATGCCGTGAATGGAATAGCTGGTATCGCTTTTAATAAACGCATGGGTACCCTTCATGTGAAACGATTCACCATTTTTGGTTGTATTTCGCACGATAAGGTTTGACAACAATTCCATTCGCTGAAACGCAATTACCCACCGGGCCGTGTCGCATTCAAACATTGCTTTGTCACCGGCCAGCTGAAGAGATACATTACCTGTAAATTGTACAATCCATCCCAACCCGCCTTTTTTATGCTGCAGTTTTTTGGTTTTAAAATTTAATCGAATGATTCCACATTTGTTAAGCGGATCAATTTTTTTTTCAGTTTCCCTAAAAACAGGCATAATGCTGAACCATTTTTCTCCAATAATGCTCCTGTTTTCATCCAGGCCCGTTAAATTGTTTTTTACCAAAACCGCCCTGCAGGATGCCTTTCGTTTTCCATATAATGATGCGGAACAGGTGCTAAAACGGTATACACAGGTATCGCTACCGGTACATTCAACACCACCCCAGGTAATGTTGGAAGTATCGCTGGTGTTGTTGGTGATGATGCGAACAAAATCAAGGATGCGCTGTTTAACGGTGGTGGGCATCTCCGGTTTTTCTTCCCCCTTTTTAACACAGCTAATTAAGGCCAGGCATGCAAGAAGAAACGGGATGTATGGGTGCGGGATTTTCTTTTTTTTCATTACGGCAACAAGTTATTTTTTGGTTAGTATGGAACCTGCCAGTCCCGACAAAAAATTGCTTTTCCGTAAGCGGAACCTTGAAATGTCCTTGGTCAAAAGGGTATTGTTCTCATTAAACGCTTTCAGGTCATCGGTTATGGACGGATTTTTGTCAATGCGGGAAACAACAATTTCATAGGCCATTTCACGAATGGGCGCGGCAATTTCGGGGTGCTTCCTGTATTCAAGTTTTAGGACCTGTAAGAACTGCTCCTTGTTGGTATCGTGCACATCGTTTTTATATACCTGGTTGATTTCATTGTGCAGGAGCTTTACATCACGTATATTTTCAAAATAATTATTTAAGCAGTTGTAAGCGTCTTTTCCATCGCGCCAGCCTTTTAGCAGGATTTCCTGGCTGCGCATGGGATCTTCCATTTTATATTTGTAAATTAACGAAGCCTTGATGTATTGCCCGTTCAATTTATAGCCTTCAGCCACCTTATCGTAATACACAAATGCATCGCCCCTGCGTTTTAGTTGCATGTACAGGTCGCCTACTTTTTCGTGGTTATTCAGTTCCTTATGCAATTCAATGGCTTCGTGTATCATGTTACCACTTTCATAACACCTGGCGGCACCGGTTTTGTCATTCAGGAATTTTACGTAAACCGAAGCCGCATCCTGGTAAAGCTTCCCGTTTTCCAGGGTTTGGGCTGCAAGCAAGGGAGAT
>DASPJQ010000070.1:0-10041 GCA_035628535.1 Flavobacteriales bacterium
GGTTTTATGTTCAGGGGCTTTGGCAGTGAGCGGACTCATGATGCAATCCTATTTCCGTAACCCCTTGGCCGGGCCTTCGGTTATGGGGGTTAGTTCAGGCGCTTCATTCGGCATTGCTTTGCTCCTGGTTTGTTTCCCTCAATTTGCCAACGGTGAGTTAGGCACCAGGCTTACCATGGTAGCCTTTGCTTCAATGGGCGCCATTGCGGTCTTATTTTTGCTTTCACTCATTCAATTCCGTTTACGCAACATTGAAACCTTGTTGATTGTTGGATTACTTATCACCTATTTTTTGGGCGCCTGTGAAACACTTTTGTTATCCAACACCGATGTCCAAAATGTAAAGGCCTTTGTGTATTGGGGATTCGGCAGTTTTTCCAAAACTGATTTTAATGACATAGGTGCTATTGCCGTTATGGTGGGTGCCTTAATTTGCATGGCTGTTTTTTTTTCAAAAGCATTGGATGCTTTCCAATTCAGCAACCAAACTGTATTGAATACTGGGATAAATAAAATTGCATCAGGGCGCATACTCATCGTATTGAGCGGGCTTTTATGTGCCGTTGTTACCGGTTATTGCGGCCCCATTGCTTTCATTGGTTTATGTGTACCGCATATCACGCGTATGTATTTGCATACGTCAAAGCATTTTTACTTATTAACGGGTGGTTTGGTTATGGCCGCTAACATCGGCTTAATTTGCCTTACGCTTTCCAGGCTCACTTTTTTTGGTCAAAATGTTCCATTAAACAGCGTAACATCATTCCTGGGCGCGCCATTTGTAATTTACATTTTATTACGCAACCGAAAAAACAGCAGTGCTTGAATTACAAAACATAGACATTAAGGGCGGCAACACACCATTGCTTAAAGCACCCGTTTCGTGCAAAGAAAAAAGTGGCCAAACGATTGTATTTTTCGGGCGCAACGGGGTTGGAAAAACCACTATGCTCAAAACAATTGCCGGGCACCTGCGCAATACCGGTGAAATAAACGCTTTTGGCAAACAACTACGCAGCTCATCGGTCAACGAATGGGCGCGCATATGTACCTATATTGGCTCACGCGAACACATAGGCCAATCCATTTCAACCTATGAATTCTTGCTGAGCGCGCGCCTGGGGTTCACCAGCGGTTTAGGACTTTACAAAAAAGAAGACCTGGAGGTGACTGAAAAATGGATTGAAAAAACCGGCATTCAGGGATTGGCACAAAAAGATTATTTGTTTTTAAGCGATGGTGAAAAACAATTGGTATCAATTGCACGGGCCTTTATTTACGAAAGCCCATTGGTACTGCTTGATGAGCCTACGGCAAGCCTTGATATTCCAAACAAAAAAACAATAACCGAGTTGCTGCATAATTTATCGGCAAATGAAAACAGGCTGATCATTTACACCACGCACGATTATTATACCACCGCCCGTGTATGCAACCGGGTTTGGTTTATTAACGAACGCAATGAATTTATAAGCGGTATTTACAGTGATTTTAAAACAGTCATAGAAAACGACTTTGGGATACATGCATAAAAGTGTTTCGATTATAGGATATGGTTGGCTTGGCGCATTTTTGGCCGAACACTATAAAAAATTGCGTTGCCCGATCAAAGCAAGCACCACATCGCCTGCCAAATTACAGGGAATACACGAAAAGGGTTTTCGTGCTCACCTGTTTGACCTCACCACCGGAATTGAAGAAACCGATACGCTGCTGAATTCTTCCATCCATTTTTTATGCATTCCTCCGTCTAAATTAAACGGCAATTATGCCGAATGCCTTATGCAATACGTTTCAAGAACAGCCAAAGGGACCAAAATTGTTTTTATCAGCAGTACATCAGTCTATCCGAAAGAAAACGGGTTATGGCACGAGGAGTCTCCCGTATTGACAAACAACATGACCGAAGCTGAAAAAGCCATTACCAATTATACAGAAAATTATTTGATTTTGCGTTGCGCTGGCCTGTTTGGACCTGAACGCGACCCGGCTTTCTTCTTATCGGGGAAGAGCGGATTATCCGGCATGGGGTCAACTGTAAGTCTGGTGCATGTCCTTGACATTTGCAGGATTTCAGGACGGCTCATTCAAAAAGATTTACGGGGTGTTTTTAATATGGGCTTAACGGCACCGTACAGGAAAAAGGAATTATACAGCAGGGCTTGCATAAAAAGAGGAATACCTGTTCCGGAATTTAATGAACAAAACGAGTCCGTTGAACGTTATATTTCCAGCGAAAAGGCAATTGCCGCTACCGAATGCGGTTTTGATCATACCCAAAACTGGTTTGAATCTTTATAGGTTACCAACATTTTGCCGTTTTTCGTTCAAAACTAAATCAGTATCTGTCATTTATCACATAGTGTTTTCGGTTAAAAGACTTTATATTTGATGTATGGAATTTAAAACCACTTTGCCGGTACATAAAGGTCATTGCCAGCTTGACCATAGTTCCCGCATTATGCTGGTGGGCTCTTGTTTTAGTACTGAAGTGGGGTCAAAACTAAACCAAGCCGGATTTCATACCCTTATTAATCCTTTTGGAACGTTGTTTAATCCACATTCCATTGGTGAGAGCCTGAATATTTCAGTTCGCAACAAAAAGTTCGGTTCGGCCGACTTTTTCGAGCACAACGGTTTGTGGCATTCGTACAAACTCCACAGTCAGTTTTCTTCCTTTCAATTGAACGAAGCCATTTCAACAATCAATGCCAGTATTGATACTGCCAATAAATTTATTTTCAATGCTGATGTGCTTATCATTACGTTTGGCACAGCCTGGGTGTATGAATTAAAGGACAGCGAACGCATTGTAGCAAACTGCCATAAAATGCCTCAGGGCATGTTTAGCAAACGCAAGCTGGGGATCAACGAGATCATCAGTGATTTTTCGCATTTGCTTGAGCATTTGAAAGGTGCAAACCCCGGGCTTAAAGTTATTTTCACCGTAAGTCCGGTCAAACATCTGAAAGACGGTTTTGTTGAAAACAACTGGAGCAAATCAACCTTGAACGTATCCATTCATGAATTGGTAAGACGTTTTGAATTCTGTGATTATTACCCTGCTTTTGAGATCCTGAACGATGATTTACGCGACTACCGTTTCTACAAAAACGATTTGATACATCCAAACGAACTTGCCATACAATATGTATTCGAGCATTTCAAAAAATCGTATTGTACTCACGAAACCGTTCAATTGGCCAACGAATTTATTCAGCTATCCCGTTCAGTTGAACACCGCGTGCTGAATCCCGAATCAAACGAATATGTGAAATTTGTTTCAGACTTTAAATTGCGGGCTGAACGATTAATGAGTGTGAATGAAGGTAAGGTTAAAGAGTTGTTGTCATCATTGAACTGAGCAGTCAATTATTTTTGAAGTTTGATTTATTCCCCGATCCCATCAAACTTCTGCCTTCAAAATTCGTACTTGTTCGCTATCTATTCATTTATTATTTCCCTGTCTTTTCCGTCAAAATAAGGTGATTGGATGGACATGACTTTCATGCCTTTTTTATGCATAACCTTAACTGAATGCGGAATCCCTTTCGGTATAAAAACATGATCTCCTTTTTCAATAATAAATTCCTTATCGCCTAAACGCATTTTTCCCTTGCCCTCCAACACAATTACATTTTCAGTATGCTCATTATGCTTATGCAATTTGACTTCATTTTTAATAAAAATAACAAAGGTGGTTGAAAGTGAGTCGGAAGCAACTTTTACTACATGAAGGTTATCATAATTAGCCGGTGCCTTTACCGTATCAAGCGAGGCGCACTGTGCATGAAGCATATAAGCAGATAACACCAGGATTAATGTGACGATATTTTTTTTCATTGGAAATTTTAAGCAATAAAAATACACTTTTTCATTTGGCAACGCATTTTCATTTTGAGATGGATTTTACATTTTTTTACATGCAACGGTATAAGTGTAATGTTAATGCAATTCATAGGTTGACTGCAGGTTACATAACCATTACGATTTTTTTGGCCAGCCGGCACAGGCTTTGGACTTTTGTTTTTACCGGAAAATCCGGGGATAACGCTAATAATTTAAAACAGGAGGCAAAATGAAACGATCAAGTGTAAAAGCATGGTTAAGCGCTACACTGGTTGCAACTGTTATAGGTAGTATAGCCTGGGCAGCCGGACCAATACCATCGGCCAAAACCATGGGTTATTACCATGCCGATAGGGATGCGGTGTATACTGACATTGCCAACATCGACAATGACCGTGAAGCCATCAGGTATCATAAGCAACAGTTGAAGAAAGACCGAAAGGCAGACCAGACTATTGCAGTAATTGTCGACAAAAAAGAAATCAGTAAGGCAAAAGCTGATTTGAAAAAAGATAAAAAATACCTGAGGGCCGATAAAAAGGACCTCTTTAGGGATCGTAAGGCAAGTATTCGTGCGGCCAAAAAAGGAATGCGTGAAACCAAAAGCGAATTGCGCGCCCACAGGCGCGGAGCGAAACGTGAAATGCGAAAAGAGAATTACGCGGCAGCCCGTAACCACCTTGATGAGGCCATGCGGTTGACCACCATTCTTAACGGTCAGGAAACCGCTTTGGATCATGAGCGTGAAGGATTAAAAAATGACCGTGTAGCCATAAGGAAAGAAATCAGGGATGAACGCAGAGATGAAAATGGCTATGCAAAGGTTTCGGTGGAAACAAATGACGGTGAGTCATACAGCGTAAACCCAAAACCTAAAAAGTAAGGGAACGCTGGATTTGTAAACAGGGCCCTCCACCCAAGGGTGGGGGGCTTTTTGTATACCGTTCAGAAGAGAAATGCAGGAAGTTTTACGCCTGCAGGAGCTTTTCAATTTTTTTTCGCAAAAGGCTTTGCTCAGCTATTGATTGGGTAAGGACCATAGCTTTTTGATAACTTGCAATGGCATTGTTTTCATCACCCAATCCGGCATAAATCTCACCAAGAAATGCGTGTGCAATATAATATTTTTGCAAGATAGGTTGTTCCTTTATTTCCAGCATGATCTCCAATGCCTCTTTTGCTCCATTCACTTTCATAACAGCTATTGCACGGTTCAATTCTACAATGGGTGAAGGAGTTATTTTCAGAAGCCAGTCATAATACTGCAGAACCTTTTTCCAGTTGGTTTCATTGAAAGTTGAAGCTATGCAATGCTCATAGGCAATAGCAGCTTCAATGTGATAAGCGCTTATTTCATCTCCAAAAGCGGACCTGTTCATATAATAATTACCAATGTCAATCATTTCCCTGTCCCATTTTGAACGGTCCTGGTTTTCGAGCAATATAATTTCACCATTGCCGGTAAGCCGGGCGTTGAGGCGGGCAGCATGAAAACACATCAGTGCCATTAGCGCAAAAACTTCAGGCAACCCGGTCAGTTTATTTTCCGACAACAGTTTACACAACAAAAACGCCTCATCAATCACATCGCGCCTTATGAGTTCTTCTGAATGCGCAGAGTTATAGCCCTCATTAAAAATCAAATAAATGGCGTTCAACACAGCGCCCGTTCTGCTGCGAATCTCATTTTCATGCGGCATTTCCAGTTTTATTTTAGTTGACCTGAAAAACTCCTTTGTACGGTATAACCGCTTTGAAACCGTGTCTTCCGGAACCAAAAAAGCATGGGCAATTTCAGTTGTGCTGAACCCGCTCAGGGTCTTTAAAATAAGAGTTACCTGGTTTTCTGCAGAAATTCCGGGATGGCAACAGGCAAACATCATTTGCAGCATTTCATCTTTAACCGCCTCCTCCTTGAAATAATTCTCCATGGTTGTTACCATTGTATACTCCGACTTCAACAGGGCCTTTTCACCTGAATTGAAATCGTAATTTTTCGAATGTTTATTGCGTCTTATGACATCAACGGCTTTATTTCTTGCGACACTGAACAACCAGGCTGACGGGTTTTCAGGAATACCTTTAAGTTTCCATGTATTCATGGCTTGTATAATGGTGTCCTGCACCACGTCTTCAGCCGTTTCAAGGTTCTCGGTTCCGAAAATTTTTGTAAGGATGGCAACCATTCGCCCGGCCTCATGCCTGAAAAGGTGGTCGGCCAGTTTATTGATATTGTCGTGCTGCGCTGACAACTAAAAACTATTTTTTCTTTTTTGCGGGTTTTTTGGAGGCCTTTGCTTTTTTATTGAATTCAAGACACAAGTCAACCCAGTAACGCAATTCCTTTTTGGATTTCATGCCTTCATCACTTATAAAAACATATCCTTTCATGGGTTTACCGGTGAACACCATTTCGCGGCATCCTTTTTTTTCAAGCGCTTCTTCATAAATGTCGGGATCAATGCGGCACATCATCTCCTCTTTCACCACGCCCATGCACATTTTTCCGTCAACCATAAAACACACTCCGCCAAACATGAATTTTTCTTCCACTTTTTTTACTTCCCCCAGCTCCTCGCGTATGCGGTCGGCTAATTTTTCACTGTATGCCATATTATTTATGCATTTTAATCCATTCTTTAATTACGTTTTCCAGGGCTTTCTTTTTCTTTTCAATGTCCTGCATATCGGTAAACCGTGCGGTGCGTCCTTCTTTTGCATCGCCTTCCAAAAGCCCGCTTTTGTCTTTAATAAACGCGCCTTTATGAAACATGAGGCTTACATGTTTTTTGGCATTCATAAAATATGAAGCAATGTTTCCTTTATAGATAAACGTTGGTGAATTCCATTTAATGTCCTCTTCCACCTCATTGCTCACCCCAAGAATGATTTCGCGCACGCGTTCGATTTCTGCATTAAGCGGGTGTTTTTTCTTTTTAAGGAAATCATCCACTTTTTTGGTTTTGTTCATAATGCCTTATTGGTTCCCAAATTTAATCAAAAAAATAAACCATCCGTTAAAAGCGGATGGTCTATGTGTTATGCCTTCTCCAGGATCAATTTAATGTTTCGCAGGTCTTTTTTGTTTGCCCTGCGCATCATGGCCGACATAATTGGGGTGAAAAATTTTGAAAAACCTGAAGGATTTCCTTTGTTTCTCAAAGTCATGCGGGTTTTGTTATCACCCAATTTCTCAAAGGTATAAGTGGTTTCCATTGGAAAAGGACCCTCGGCCGTACGCATAACAAGTTTGGCTGGACTCAGCTCAACAAATTCATATGTATATGCCAGTTTTTTTCCCATGAACTGTGCAGTGAACGCCACTTTTGAGCCCACTGCCAACGGTTTTGGTGTTTTCCATTCAGCCGATTTAATGTTTACATACCATTCGGGGGCATTATCAGGATTACACGCGTAAGCCGAAACCTTTTCTATAGGCGCGTTAATTTCAATGGAAGTAACTACATCAACCATTACATTTTCATTTCCATGATTTCACGTACTTCCACATCACCGTCTTCAAATTCCAGAACGGGACAACCTTTTGCTATGTTCACTGCTTCGGCATATGAATCGGCCCTGCAAATAAGATAACCGCCAACCATTTCCTTGCCTTCCATATACGGGCCATCGGTTACGGTTTTTTTGTTTCCGGTAATATGCATGCCCGTTTGGTTGAGGGGCTGCGCACCTACAAATTTACCTTGTTCGGCAAGCCCGCCCATCCATTTTGACCATTTTTCCATGTGTGCCTGCCATTTTTCCGGTGATTGCTGAAGATCTTTTCCGTCTCCACCACGGAATAAAAATAAATACTCTTTCATTTTGTTTGTTTTTTTAAATTAATTACTGATTTTATTTATGATTTATGAATTCAGAAGTTAAATTAAAATACAGTGTACCAAACCAGGCTTCTGAAATCGAAAATCCTACTTTATTTAAAAATTACATTCCCGGAATTGTTACCGACTCATGTACTTCAATCGTGCAGGCTTTATTCCATCCCAGGTGCGGATGTCCTTCCAACAGCTTCATGGCATGGTCCATGTCTTTTGCTTCCAAAATGGAATAACCGCTTATTTCTTTGTCGCTCTTTACAGCTTTTCCTTTTGCTTTCAGGCGCTTGCCATTGGCCAGGGGAGTCCCCATGTCAACGAGGTGCTTTCCGCATTTTTTGGCCCAAACCATCCAGCCTTTTATTCCTTCGGCTTGTTGTTCTGGAGTGGTTTTTGCCATTTGTTTATCCAGTTGCTTTTGCAAAGCTGCCGGTACATGATACGTTACAATAAATTTTTTCATTTTTTAAACTTTTTTAAATTATTACTTCTTCTATTTATGATGTAAACTTTTTGAGGTTAGATTCTATTTCGGATATTGGCGAATCACACTTCCGGCTTCATAATCTAACTTAACAACTATTGCGTGTATCCTGCGCTTCCAAACGCTTCACCTTTTCCGGTTTGACATAATTGGCGCAGGCTTTCCATATAACGTCCCCAACCGAATGTGCAAATGGCATACATTTCACTGTTTTCTTTCCAGCCATCGTGCGAAAAACGGACCCGGGTTTTACCTTCATTATCATCAAGCTTAAAAGTAATGATTGTGCCTTCCCACTCCCAATTGTTACTGGCTGCACAGGTCCATGATACACTTTCGTTCAATTTAAGGTCTGTAATTTTCATATCCGGCCCTCCATAATTTCCAAAACGGAATTGAATGGTACCGCCCTTTTCGGCATTTCCGCTGGTTTGAACAGTCCACCAGTTTTTTAACCCGTCATGGGTGCTTATGGCCTTGTATACATCTTCACGTTTTGCGTCAATGTGGAAGAGATGTTTTATGGAATGTGTCATTATGATATTTAAGGTTTAAAGTTTGAGGTTTGAGGTCCTGACGAATCAAAGCTTGTCAATATGCTGACACCGTTGTATTAAGTTGCAACCGTTAGCATTTGAAGTTGAGGTTTAAACGTGTATGCTTTAAATATATGGGAAATTTCAGATTTAATTTTAAACACTAGTTATATTTCATTGCTTCCCAAAAAACCTGCGGGCAATTCCAATCTGTCCGATAGTGTACGCTTCATGATGGTTTATAAAAGCGATAAAGTCTGCCAATGTATTTCCGGTAGGTACTGCTTGCGGCATTTGCGTACTTAACGCTTCCTCGGGAAGTTTTTGCAACGTATTGCTTATTTTTTCAGCCAATGCATTCCAGTCTTTGGTCAATTCTTTTATCGGTGGATATTTTGCATCGTTTTGAAGGCCTTTACCGTTTTGAAAAAGTTCGGGAAACGGTTCGGTGGCGCCTGCAAGCATATAACGCGTTGAGGCAACATGCCCGGTTAACCAGGCTACATGATTGGTGTTGGCATTAAGCCTTTTGATTGAATCGTTATCAGAAATGCCTTCTGTAACGTTGTTAAATAACCGGGTTTGAAGGTCAAACTGATTAATGAAGTGTTTAATTGAGTTAGACATAATTTTGTTTTATGCCCCAATGACGAAGTGGCAGAAAGGATTTGGACAGGAATCCGAAAAAAAATAAAATATTTTTTAAATCGCTGGAGATAAGTGTTTTAAAAGCAGATTTATTTTGTAATTGTTCCTCCGAACGGTTTCCAAATGCCTGCATCCTCACCGTAATCTAACATATAGTAGGCCTGACCTGTGGTTTTATCCAGGCTGAAAAACGCTGTACCATCTTTTCGCTCATTTACATCAAATGTAAAACCTGTTTTGCTTTTAACCGGCAGCGTACCACCATAACTTTTCCATGCACCGGCATAATCACCATAATCCAACATATAATAGACCTGCCCGCTGGATTGGTGCATGGCAAAAAAAGCCGTACCACTGTCGCGTTCGGTAGCTGCAAATAAATATCCCCAATTTAAATCGGCAATTCCGCTTCCGTAAGGTTTCCACATCCCGGCACTTTCACCGTAATCAAGCATAAAATAAACCTGCCCTGTATTGCCGTCCATTGCAAAAAGCGCGGTTCCGTTTTCACGTTCATTGGCCGCAAACTGCAGGTTTGACTGGGCAAACACTTTCGCCTGTATTAAAAACAATACTATTACCGTAGCTGACCTCATTGTAAAATTGTTTATTTAATTATTTTATAGCTGCTGCGTTACTTTTTCCTGTACCAATTCAGAATAAGCATAATTGTTTCTTTTGAACAAAC